>JBDTIW010000258.1:0-7143 GCA_039936215.1 Caulobacteraceae bacterium
GCCGGCGGCATCGGCCAGAATCTGTTCGATTCCATCAACAGCTTCGCCTTCGACCAGACCAGCGCCATCGTCATCGTCATCGTCGTCGCGGTTTCGGCGATCGACCTGTTGTCGCAGTTGATCCGGACACGGTTGCTTTAGGGGCAGCGGCCGGACGCCCCCTCCGTCACGGCGCGAAAAAAGCGCCGCGGAAGGTCTCCCCCGCTTCGCGGTGGAGGATTGAAGAAAAGAGACGCGCAATCAAATATTTCAATCCTCCCTTGCGGATGGTTTCGCGGGGGAGGCGGCGCGCGGCGTCCTCTCGCGCCGCGTGACGGAGGGGGCGTCCCGCCAACGCCCTCCCCAGGCGCCGGCTCAAGATCGCCACCCGAACTCGACCGTGAGCAGCCGCAATTCAAGACGCGGCGGATCGAAATCGAAGTCCGCATCGCCCGTTTGCTCAAGCGCCTGAGCGAGTGTCATCTCGGATGGAGCGCATGGCATAGGCATCGTGTTGGCGCATGTCCTCGCGGCGGTCGCGGTTACCTTGGATTGGATTCTGGGCGCGAATATAACCCGGCGTTTGAACCACGGAAATCGGCGCCCCCCTCAGGCCGCCGCCCTCGGCCCCCGCCTTAGCCGCGCCAATCGTCGCAACCGGCGCCAGAAGCGACTTTTTTCGGGATCGGGATAGGGTTGCAGGAAGCGCTGGAAATCCTCGGCGCAGGCGCGCCAGGAGAACTGCTGGGCGACAGCGCGTACCTTATCGCGGTCGAGCGCGAGGGCTTCCAGGCAGGCCTCTTTCAAACCCTCCGTCTGCCCCGACGCCACCACGCCGGCGCCGGTGCCTGGAATGATGTCGATGGGTCCTGGGGCGGAGAAGGCGGCAACCGGCGTGCCGGCGGCCCAGGCCTCCAGGATCACCAGGCCGAAGGTGTCGGTGAGAGAGGGGAAGACGAACACGTCGGCGCAGGCGTAGCAGGCGGCCAGGGCCTCGCCGAACTTGGCGCCCAGAAACACTACCTCGGGATACTTCGCCGCCAGAACTTCCCGCAGCGGGCCATCGCCTACCACCACCTTGGTTCCGGGCAGATCAAGGCTGACGAAGGCCTCGATGTTCTTTTCCACCGCCACGCGCCCAACGCTCAGAAAGATCGGCCGCGCCAATCCCCCGAACACGTCCGGCTCGCCGGGCCGCCTGGTGTGAAAGGTTTCCGTATCGACCCCGCGCGACCATTGGGAGATATTGCGAAAGCCGTGCCGCTCAAGCTCCTCGCGCATGGTCGGGGTGGCCACCATCAGCCGCCCCGACGGCTTGTGGAACCACTTCATATAGGCGTAGCCGGCCGCCAGGGGCAGCGGCAGGCGGGCCGAGATGTATTCGGGAAAACGCGTGTGATAGCTGGTGGTGAACGGCAGCTTCCATTCCAGGCAGATACGCCGGGCGGCCAGGCCGATCGGGCCCTCGGTGGCGATGTGGATGGCCTCCGGCTCAAAGGCCTTGAAGCGCTGCTGGACCTTTTCATAGGCGCCCATGGCCAGCTTGATTTCGGGATAGGTGGGCAGGGGGAAGGTGGCGAACTGGTCCGGACTGATCACCTCCACCACCTCGCCCATCTCGCGAAGTTCGGCCACCACTCGGGTCAGGGTGCGCACGACGCCATTGACCTGCGGCTCCCAGGCGTCGGTGGCCAAGAGTATGCGCATCAGGCGATCGACAATCCTGGAATCCCGGCCAGGGCGCGCCACGGTCCAAAGTCGAACCCGCGCCGCGGCCGGTTCAAAGCGTGGGTTCGGCGGCGCGGCGATATATAGGCGAAGTCGCCGGCCAAGGCGAGCCAGGACGGGGGAACGCGGGTATCAGGCCACCGTCACCGCGTGGGCGGGCGCGGGGGGGTGGGGGCGGAGGCGCAGGCCCTTGAACATCAGTTTCACCGCCTCGAAGTGGATCGCGGCGACTACCTTGAGGGTGAGCAGGGGATAGGCGAACAGGGCATGAAAGAGGACGCGGTCGGTCAGTTCCTGGCGGCGCCCTGTGAAGGCGGCGACGATGATCAGCGCGCCTTGCGCATCGCTGGCATCGACCGTGGTGGCGATGGTTTCGCCCGGGGTCGTCACCTTGAAATCGTAGGTCATGGCCATGTCCATGTATGGCGACACATGGAAGGCCTTGGAACAGGATTGGCGGATCGGCCCCACGCCCGCCGGCGGAGCGGCGATCAGATAGCTGTGCCGCTCGCCGAAGGTGTTGTTCACCTCGTAGAGCATGGCGGCCAAGGTCCCGTCGGCCCGGTGGCAGTAGTAGAGGCTCAAGGGGTTGAACACATGGCCAAACAGCCTGGGCATGCACAACAGCCGGATCTTCCCGCCGCCGAGGTCGATGTCGGCCGCGCTCAGGGTCTCCTCCACGTAGCCCCGCAGAGGGCCGGGGCGGCCATCGCCATGGTCGCGGTCAAAGAAACTGAAGAGGTTGAGCCTGTTGTGGGAGAAAAGGCGCAGGTGGCTGGACAGGGATGGCGTCTCGTCCAGGTCGAACAGAATCTGGAACATCGAATAGCGCAGGTGGTGGCGCTTGGGGGCCATCCGCTGGTGGGTCACGACACCCGCGTAGAAGCCTGAGGCCAGATCAGTCACGCCACGCTCTCGAGGATGGGCGCGAGGCTGGGGGTCGGCCCCAGATGGATGCGCCCCGACTCCCTGGCCACGCTCCACGGCCGCCTGGTCCCGCCGAGCGCCTCGGCCACCGCTAGGCCCGCCTGCAGTCCGTCCTCGTGGAATCCGGACCCGAAATAGGCCCCGCACCACCAGGTGTTGCCGCTCCCCTGCAGGGACCACAAGTCCCGCTGGGCGCGGATGGCGGCGGCGTCGAACAGGGGGTGCTCGTAGACTTCGGCGCGGATCACTTTGGTGGGATCGGGGGCGCACACGGGATTGAGGGTGACGAAGAGCGGCGTATCCTTCGGCAGGCCTTGCAGCCGGTTCATCCAGTAGGTCACGCAGAGTTCCTGGTCGCCGCCGGCGCGCGTCCCGCCGACATAGTTCCACGCCGACCAGGTCCTGCGGCGGCGGGGCATCAGGGCCGGATCGGAATGGAGGACGGCCAGGTTGCGGCTATAGCCGAAGGCGCCCAGCAGGGCGCGCTCCCTGGGGCTGGGATCCTCCAGCAGGGCCAGGCCCTGGTCGGCGTGGGTGGCGATGACCAGATGGTCGAAGCGCTCGACCCTTCCCGATGCGTCGCGCACCCGCACGCCGGCGGCGGTGCGGGTGACGGCCTTGACCGCCGCGCCCAGGCGCACCTTGTCGGCGTAGGCGGCGGTGAGGCGCGACACATAAGCTCGGCTGCCGCCCTCCACGGTCCGCCACAGCGGCCGGTCGAGGATTTTCAGCAGACCGTGGTTTTCGCAGAAGCGGATGAAGGCGGCGGCGGGATAGTCGCGGATATCGGCCACCGAGGCCGACCAGATGGCCGCCGCCTGGGGCAGCAGATGATCGTATTGGAAGGCGCGTCCATAGCCCTGGGCGGTGAGATAGTCGCCCAGGCTGGTCATGTTGGCGTCCAGGGCGCAGGCGTGGGCGGGCGCCTCGCGATAGAAGCGCGCCAGATCGTTCAGCATCGACCAGAAGCGCGGCCGCACCAGGTTGCGCCATTGGGCGAACAGGGTGGAAAGGTTCTCGCCGCCGTACTCCAGCCGCCCCTCGTCCAGGCTCACCGCGAACCCCATGTCCGACGGCTTGGTCGCCACGTCCAAGTGGTCGAAGAGCGCCACCAGATTGGGATAGTTGGCCTCGTTGTAGACGATAAATCCCATGTCCACGGGGAGGGGGCCGTGGGCCGACGGAGCCTCAACGGTCTGGCTGTGGCCGCCCAGGCGACGTTCGGATTCGTAGAGGGTCACATCGTGGTTCTGGCTGAGCAGCCAGGCGGCCGACATGCCGGATATCCCCGCCCCGACGATGGCGATTTTCAGAGGGGCGCCCGTCAAGGCTGCGGTCGGTCCTGAGCGGTTCACGGTGGGCGCGTTTCCAGTTTTTGGGGGCGCCTTGGATCGAAGTCGCGCCTTGACGTATTCCTTACGCACGGGACGACCGCCTGGATCACTGGGGGCGGCCGGCCCTCTTACGTAACGCGCGGTGATCCGTTTTCGTCGGGGCGCCGTAAAAAGGCCATGCATGCTGTCGCGCCACCTTACACCGCGCCGATCTTCACCTGGCCGCGCGGGCCGCGAACCGGGCGCGACCGGATGACGATGCCCAAGGACCTTTGCGGCGCGGCGCTGTCGGCCTCGATCGTGGCGATCGCCCAGCGCGGCGATCGCAACGCCTTCGCCGTCCTGTTCGGCCACTTCGCGCCCCGGGTGAAAAGCTATCTGCTGCGTCTGGGGGCGAGCGCCGAAAGCGCCGAGGAACTGGCCCAGGAAACCCTGCTGATCGTCTGGCGGCGGGCCGGAGCGTTCGATCCCGGCCGCGCGGCGGCCTCCACCTGGATCTTCACCATCGCCCGCAACCTGCGCTTCGACGCCCTGCGCCGCGAGAAGCGGCCGGCGATGGCCGACGATCCGTCCGAGGCGGTGACCGGGCCGGCCCCGCCAGACGCGATCGTCGTCGCGCTTCAGGCCGAGGCGCGCCTCGGCCGCGCCGTAGCCGCCTTGTCGGCCGATCAGGCGCGGGTGGTGCGGCTGGCCTTCTTTTCGGATAAGCCGCATTCTCAGATCGCCAGCGAACTGGGCCTGCCGCTCGGCACCGTCAAATCGCGCCTGCGCCTCGCCATGGGGCGGTTGCGGGCTCTTCTAGGAGAGGCGGCATGACCCCTCGTCACCATCCGCCGCACGAACGCCTAGTCGGCTACGGGACCGGCGCCCTGAGGATCGACAGAGCCCTGGTGATCTCCACCCACCTGCGCGCTTGCGAGACCTGCCTTGGCGAAGTCGCCCTGACCGAAGCGGTCGGCGGCGCGCTGCTTGCCTCCCTGCCGCCCGCCCAGATGGCCCCGGACGCCCTGGAGCGGGCCCTGGCCCGTATCGAGCGCCCGGCTCCCAAGGCCCCGCCGCCGGCCCTCCCGCCGCCGGGCTGGATCGAGATTCCGCGCGATGTAGCCCTGGCCGTCCGCCATCGACGCCGCTGGGCGGCGCCGGGGGTATGGGTGGCGCCGGTGATCGGCGGACCAAGAGGGCCGCGCGGCTATCTGTTGCGGGTCGGGGCGGGGATGACCATGCCCCGGCACACCCACGCCGGGAGCGAAATGACCTGCGTGCTGAAGGGCGCGTTCACCGATCGGGGCGAGACCTATGGCCCCGGTGATTTCGCCGAATGCGACGAGAGCGTCGATCACCAGCCCAAGGTCACCGCCGACGGAGAATGCGTCTGCCTGGTCGCCGTGGACGCCTCCCTGGTCCCCCGTGACTGGGTCGGGCGCCTCTTTCAGCCGCTCGTACGCATCTAGTGGGCCTCGCCTCATCCTTGGCGGCGGCGCTGCTCAGCCTGGCGGCGCCCGGCGGGATCGCCGTCAAGCACGACCTAGCCTATGCGAGCGGCCCGCGCGGCAAGCTCGATGTCTATCTGCCCCGGCGACCCCGGCCCGACACACCGGTCGCTGTTTTCGTCTATGGCGGAAGCTGGCAATCGGGCGACAGGGGATTCTACCGGTTCGTCGGCGCTGTCCTGGCCTCGCGCGGCATCGTGACCGTGATCCCCGACTACCGGGTCTATCCGGCGGTGCGCTACCCCGACTTCCTTCGCGACAACGTCCTGGCTGTGCGCTTCGTGAAGCAGCACGCGGCGGAATGGGGCGGCGATCCGTCCAGGCTGTTCCTGATCGGCCACTCGGCCGGCGCCTACAACGTCGCCATGCTGGCGGTGGATCGGCGCTGGCTGGGCGAAGTCGGCCTCGATCCGCGCCGCGACGTGGCCGGCGTGGTCGGCCTGGCCGGACCCTACGATTTCCTGCCCCTGCGCGACGAAAAGCTGAAGATCATCTTCGGACCCAAGGATGGGCGGCCCGACACCCAGCCGATCAACCATGTCGATGGGCTGGCGCCGCCGATGCTATTGCTGGCCGGGAGCAGGGACGGCACGGTCGATCCGGGCAATTCCACACGCCTCGCCGCCGCCATCGGCGCGCGCGGCGGCCAAGCCGAAGCGCGCCTCTACCCTGGGATCGACCACGTCGGCATCCTCACCGCCATCCTGGCTCCCTTCCGGGGTCGCGCCCCGGTCCTGGCGGCGATCGTAGACTTCATCACCCTCCATTCCGTGCCGGCCGCGGTCCCCGAGGCCAAGGCGGCGGCATGATCGCCCTGATCGTCTGCGTGACCGTGGGCCTCGCCCTGGCCATGACCGGCGCCTGGCTCCTGCAGCGGGCGACCGGCAACGGCGGCTGGGTCGATGTGGTGTGGACCTTCGCCACCGGCGCCGGCGGCGTCGTCTACGCCCTGGCCCCGACCGCCGGCTACGCCCCCGGCCCTCGGGCCATCCTGGTCGCCGCCCTGGTCGCCGTCTGGTCCTTGAGGCTGGGCCTCCATCTGGCCGTCCGCAGCGCCAGGGCCGAGGGCGAGGACGCCCGCTACGCTTATTTCCGCAAGAAGTGGGGCGCGGCCTTCGAGGGCCGCCTGCTGGTCTTCCTGCAGATCCAGGCCCTGGCCTCGGCCCTGCTCACCCTTTCGGTGCTGGTGGCGGCGCGCAATCCGGCCCCGGGCTTGCGCTGGATCGATTTCGCCGCGGCGGCGATCCTCGTCGCAGCCATTCTGGGCGAGGGCCTGGCCGATCGCCAGCTCGCCAAATTCAAGAGCTATCCGCCCAACCGAGGGGCGATCTGCGATGTGGGTCTGTGGTCGTGGTCGCGCCATCCCAACTACTTCTTCGAATGGTTCGGGTGGCTGGCCTATCCGGTCATCGCCATCGACCTGGGCGGCGGCTGGCCGTGGGGCTGGGTGGCGCTGTCCGGACCGGCCTTCATGTTCTACCTGCTGCGCTTCGCCTCGGGCGTGCCGCCCACCGAGGCGGCCATGGCGCGCTCGCGCGGGGCGGCCTTCGCCGACTACCGGGCCCGGGTTTCCACCTTCTTCCCGTTTCCGCCCAAGGCCAGGCCGGGCGAAGGCGGCCCCGCGCCCACCCCCGCCTCCGGAGACGCCGCATGAGCCTTACCCAGGTCGCCACCCTGGCGGTGGA
>JBDTIW010000259.1:0-3102 GCA_039936215.1 Caulobacteraceae bacterium
TGCTGGTGACCGCCGACCCGGCCAAGGGAACCAACACCAGGTTCATGACCGGTGGGATGTCCAGCTTCGCCACCGGATCGCAGGTCGGGCTGACCCTGCTGAGCGTGCAGAGCGCGCCGACCCAGACCTACACCATCCTGCAGACCGTGGGCGCGGGCACCCTCACGGCCCCGGCCACCTTCGGCACGGGCGCCCTGCCCAACGCACCCTATCTCTACACGGCCAACGCAACCTTCGTTCCCGGCCCTGGCGGCGGCGGGGCCATCGACCTGACGGTGGCGCGCAAGACTGCCGCCCAGCTCAATTTCAACGCCGCCGAGGGAAGCGCTCTCGACGCCATCCTGGCCGCCGTCCCCAACGACGCCAACATCCAGAAGGTCATCCTGGCCCAGACCACGGAGGCCGGTCTCAAGAGCGCCTACGACCAGCTTCTCCCCGACCAGGGACAGGGCCTGTTCGATTCCCTCGACGCCGCCGCTCAGGCCATTTCGAGCCTGACCGGAACCACCCCGGACGCCGGCACGCGGCAGGGCGGCCAGAGCCTGTGGTTGCAGGAGGTCAACGAGCGGGTCGACCGGCGCGGCGTCAACACCCTGGGCTCGACCTCCAAGCTGTTCGGCCTGGTCGGCGGCTACGAACGCATGGGCGTGGCCGGCGGCGCGGTCGGCGTCTCGGTCGCCTATCTGAACGCCCAGGAACAGGACACACCCGCCGCCGTGGGCGAGCATGTGGTGGGCTCGATGGTCGAAGGCGGCCTCTACTACCGCCGCGCCACCGGTCCCCTGACCGTTTCGGCGCGCGGCGCGGTCGGCTATTCGTGGTTTTCCGGCGACCGGCGGTTCCTGGCCCCCGGGGCAATCAACATTGCCAACTCCAACTGGGGCGGCCTGTTTTACGACGCCCACGCCGGCGTGGCTTACGAGCGCGGCTTTGGCCGCTTCTATGCTAGGCCGGAGCTTTCGGTGGACTATCTGCGCCTCAACGAAGGCGCGCGCGACGAGACCGGCGGCGGGACCGGCTTCGATCTGAATGTCGCCAGCCGCGTCAGCAGCCGGCTCAGCGGCCAGGCGATCATGGTCCTTGGCCGCCAATGGGGCCGCGCCCAGTGGCTGCGCACCGAAGTCCGCGCCGGCTACCGCGAGATCTTTTCCGGCAGCGTCGGCGACACGGTGGCCAGCTTCGCGGGCGGCACGCCCTTCACCCTGGTCGCCGACCCGGACACCGGTGGCTGGGCCACGGTGGGCTTTTCGCTCAAGAGCGGCACGCAGTTTTCCTATGTCGCTCTGGAAGGCGATGCCGACTTCCGCGACGGCGAACAACGCTACGACCTGCGCGTCGCCGGCCGCTCGATATTCTAGGGCCGCGACGTTCGGACCGTCGCGCACCTGTTCTCCAGCCTTCGGTCGTCGTTCGGGCGGGAACGCGGCCGAGGCTGGTTCCCGCCAGTTGAAGCCCCTATAAGACCGGCGCGAACCCGCCGAGGCTTGCCTACCCCCACCGCTGGGCGTGCGAGAATGGCGCGGGAAGGCCTGGAATAGGGGGGCATGACTTGCCGGAACGACTTGACGCGGTCGATGCGCGGATCCTCGACCTCATCCAGCATGACGCCAGCCGGTCGGTGGCCGAGATCGCCGAGCGGGTGGGCCTGTCGTCAAGCCCGTGTTGGCGGCGGATCAAACGCCTTGAGGACGCCGGCGTCATCCAGCGCCGCGTGACCATCCTCGACCGGGAAAAACTCGGGCTCCATTTCGAGGTCTATTGCACGGTCAAGCTCAGCCTGCCGACCAAGGACAATCTCGAGGCGTTCGAAAAGGCAGTGAAGCGTCTACCCGAGGTGGTTCAATGCGCCACCGTCACCGGCGCCTCGGACTATGAGCTACGTATCGTGACCCGCGACATGCATGCCTTTGACGAGTTCCTGCGCGAACAAATCCTGTCGCTGGGCTTGGTCTCCAACGTGGAAAGCCGCATCGTCATGCGAGCGGTGAAGAATTCCACCGCCGTGCCGCTGGGACTGGTCGGCCCCAATGGCGGGGGGTGGGACCCCGACTCGAAAGGCTAGGCGATGATCGATCTCGTCATTGACGCGCACCGTAGGGACCTGGGGGGGTTCGAGGTCGGCCGCGTGTTGCCCCAGGCACCGCGCCGGTCGATCGGGCCGTTCGTGTTCTTCGACCATTTCGGCCCCATGGCTCTGGCGGCCGGAATGCCACGAAGCGTCGACATCCGCCCCCACCCGCACATCGGCCTTTCCACCCTCACCTATCTGTTCGATGGCGAGATCACCCACCGCGACAGCGTGGGATCCGAGGTCGCCATCCGGCCTGGCGAGGTGAACTGGATGACGGCCGGGCGGGGGATAACCCATTCGGAGCGGTTCGACACCTTGAGGCGCACCGGCGGGGCCATGCATGGGGTCCAGGCCTGGATTGCGTTGCCGGCGGAAGCCGAGGAGATGGAACCCGCCTTCGCTCACCATGGGCCGGAGGATCTGCCGACCTACCAATCCCCGGACGGCCTGTGGGCGCGGCTGATCGCCGGCGAGGCCTTCGGGGCGCGGGCGGCGGTGAAGACCCATTCGCCGATGTTCTATGTCCACTGGCGGCTGGCGGACGGGGCGCGTGCCCAGATTCCGGCCGACTATCCCGAGCGCGCGGCGTTCGTTGCGGCCGGTTCAGTGGAGATCGATGGCCGGGTGTTCACGGCCGGCCAGATGATCGTGCTTTCGCCGGGCGAGCCGGCGCTGGTGACCGGCGTCGGCGACTGCGAGATCATGCTGCTGGGCGGCGAGCCGCTCGGCGAGCGCTTCATCGAGTGGAATTTCGTCTCATCGTCCAAGGCGCGCATCGATCAGGCCAAGGCCGACTGGCGGGCCGGCCGCATGAAGCTCCCCGACCTCGACCACGACGAGTTCATTCCCCTGCCGGACGATCCTCCGCTCCCGGCGGAGCCGATGTCTTAAACTTCCCGCAGGGCCTTCCGCGCCTGTTCCCAATACTGCGCGCCGGTGATCAGGGTGATGATCGCGGCCAGCCACAGCAGGGCCAGGGCGCCGGTGGTCGCCGGTCCACGCACGGAGGGCTCGTCGGGCAGGGAAAACGC
>JBDTIW010000260.1:0-4022 GCA_039936215.1 Caulobacteraceae bacterium
TCCCTGGAATACTATCTCGCCAATGGGGGGATTATTTCGCTCGCCGCCTTCGACAAGCAATTCACCAACTACATCGTTCCCCGGATTTCGAACGGCATAACCACCGATCCCCTGGCGCCGGGCGAACTGGCCAACGTCACCACCTTTCTCAACATCCCCAGCGCCTACGCCCGCGGCGTGCAGGCGGCCTATCACCAGAAGTTCGTCTGGCTGCCCAAGCCCTTCGACGGCTTCGGTATCGAGGCCAACCTGACCTTGGTGGATTCGAAGATTCAGGAATATACGGCGGCCCAGTCGCTCACCGGCGTGGCCGAATATGGCCTGCTGCCGGGCACATCGCAGGTGACCTGGAATCTCGCCGGCTTCTACGAGGCTTACGGCATCGAGACCCGCATCGCCGCCGAATATGTCAGCCACAGCCTGTTCGGCCTGGGCGGCGACAAGTCGCTGGACACCATCCAGGACAGCCGCCTGACCGTGGACCTGAGCGCCAGCTACAAGGTGAACCCCCACTGGACTATCTATTTCGACGCCAAGAACCTCACCGACGAGCCCTTGCGCTACTATGAAGGCGTCCCTAGCCGGCCGATCCAGCGAGAATTCTACGACATCACCTACGAGGGCGGCGTGCGCGCCAGCTTCTAGGATCAACAACGAAAGAGGCTTCACTATGCGACATGCGACAGCCGGCGTGGTCGGCTTCGGGCTTCTGACGGCCTGTCTGGCGACCGCCGCCTGCGAGCGCTCCACCACCACGCCTGCCGTCCCTCCGACCTCCGCCGCCGCGGCGTACTCGCCCTCCGCCCCCGCCTATGCCGTGACGGGGCGCATCGCCGCGCCGGCCAACCGCTGGGACTATGCGAGTTTCGATCCCGTCAGGCGGCGCCTCTACGTAGCGGCCGGCCAGAACGTGCTCACGGTCGATGTGGACGGCGGCGCGGTGAATGGCGCCTTCGCCAAGGGGGTCAAGCTGCATTCCGCCTTCGCCCTGCCGGGCGGAGCCACCGTGGTCACCACCAACGGCGACGCCAACAACGCCGAACTCATCGATGCGGGAACCGGCGCGGTTCTGGCCACCGTCCCCACCGGAACCAAGCCAGACGCGGCGATTTTCGACCCCTCCAGCGGCCTCGTCCTGGTGATGAACGGCCACAGCGGCGATGTCACCTTGATCGATCCCGCCGCGAAGAAGAGCGTGGGAACGATCGCCGTGGGTGGGGCGCTGGAGTTCGCCGCCGCTGACGGCGCCGGCAAAGCCTTCGTCAACGTCGAGGACAAGAACCAGATCGCCGTTCTGGACATCGCGGCGCGCAAGGTCGTGGCCCGCTATCCGCTGAAGGGCTGTCAGGGCCCCACGGGCCTCGCCTACGACAAGCCCAACGATTTGCTGATTTCCGCCTGCGCCAACGGCGTCGCCAAAGTGGTGCGGGGTGCGAGCGGCGCGGAGATCGCCACCCTGGCCATCGGCAAGGACCCGGACGCGGTGATCTATGACAAGTCCCGCTCGCGCGCCTTCATCCCCTGCGGCGGTGACGGGGTCCTTGAGGTCGTCGCGATGCGCGGACCCTCCGACGTGGCCATCGTCCAGTCCCTCGCCACCCAGAAAAGCGCCCGCTCCGGCGCCGTGGACGAAAAGACCGGCCGCCTCTATCTACCGACCGCCAAATTCGGACCCGCCCAGGGCGGCGAGGATGGCCCCATGATCCCCGGCAGCTTCGAAATCCTGGTCGTGGGGCCGAAGTGATGCGACGATTTCCAAAGAAGGCCGCAGCTCTTCTAGCGACAATTTTCTTTGCGACCGCCTGCCACGCCGCCCCGGCGACAGATGCCGACGCCGCCATTCCCCGCTACGCCCACATCTTCGTCATCGTCGAAGAGAACAAGACCTATGGCCAGATCGTCGATCCGGCCAGCGCGCCCAACATCGCCGCCCTGGCCGGCAAATACGGCGACGCCACCAACTTCTTCGGCGAGGTTCATCCGAGCGAAGCCAACTATGTGGCCCTGCTTGGCGGCGACACCTTCGGCATCCATGACGACGACGGCTTCTCCTGCCACGCCGGTTCAACGGGCTCCTTCTGCGGCGGCGCCGCGGCGCCCGGCTACGCCGATCATACTGTCCACTCGCCCCACCTGGGCGATCAACTCGAGGCCGCCGGCCTGACCTGGAAGGGCTACTATGAGAGCCTTCCCACCCCAGGCTCCCTCGTCTTCACCGCCAGCGACCCGGCCTTCGACAATGGGACCAAGAAGACCGCCCTCTACGCCTCGAAACATTCCGGATTTCTCAATTTCGCCAGCGTCCAGAACGATCCTCGGCGGACCGACAAGATCGTCGATTTCCGCCAACTGGACGCCGACTTGGCGGCGGGCGCCCTGCCGGCCTTCGCCCTCATGGTGCCCAACCAGTGCAACGAGATGCACGGCCTGCACGGCGCCAAGGTTCCGGCCGACTGCGACGGGGCCAATGTCGCCGCCCTGATCCGCCGGGGCGACGCCTTCACCGGCGAGCTGGTGAAGAAGCTCCAGGCGACGGCGGCCTGGAACTCGCCGGACAACGTCGCCATCGTCATCACCTTCGACGAAGGCAGCGGCAAGACCCGCGAGGGATGCTGCGCGGTCACCCCTGGCGCGCCCTCCAACTTCGGCGGCGGCCACATCCCCACCATCGTCATCACCAACCACGGACCGCACGGGATAAAGGACGACACGCCCTACAACCACTATTCCCTCCTGCGGACCATGGAGGACGCCTTCGGGCTCAAGACGCACCTGGCCCACGCGGCGGACACCGGCAAGGGCGTGGTCCCCATGATCAAACTTTTTCAGGTGACGCCGGCCATCCCATGACGGAGAAGGCTGGCGGCGTGCGCGTTCGCGCCGCGACCGACGGGATGAAGACCATGGCCGACGACGCCCCTCATGTTCTCGAACTGACCCCGCTCAATCCGCCGTTCCGCGAAAACCCGCACGCCTTTCTTGACAAGCTGCGTGCCAACCATCCGGTGATGCGCGACGAGGCGGCCGGGGTCTTCTTCCTGACCCGCCACGAGGATGTGCGCGGGGTGCTGACCGATCTGACCCTGTGGCGGGATCCGGCCAAGGCTGAGGCGGCGGCGGTGCTGACCCGGCGCAATCTCGACGAGGCCATGGCGAACGGCAAGGAAGCGGATCGGCAAATATCCATCCTGTTGATGGACGATCCCGATCACGCCCGCATCAGGGGGCCTCTGGCGCAGGCGCTCTATCGACGGGTGGCGCGCTGCAGGCCGCAGGTGGAGGCTGTCGTCGTCAGGGCGCTGGACGCCATCGGCGAGACCGAGCGGTTCGACCTGATGGCCCGCTACGCCCTGCCCATCCCCATCGACGTCATCGCCGCCATCCTGGGGGTGGATCACGCGCGGCTGGCGGAGTTTCGCGATTGGTCGGAAGGGGTGATTCAGTCGCTTAATCCCCTGCGCACGCCGGCCCAGACCGAGCACATGACGGCCTCGGCCGACTCCCTCACCGACTACATGAACGCCATGATCGCCGATCGCCGGGCGGCCGGGCGCGACGACCTGATCACCGACATGGTGGCGCTACAGGGCGACGGCGTGGGTATCTCCGATTCCGAACTGGCGTTGAACCTGATCGCCCTGCTGGTCGGCGGCAACCTCACCACCACCGACCTGATCGGCAATGGCGCGCGCCTGTTTCTCACCCATCCGGCTGAGCTGGCCAAGCTGCGGGCCGATCCGACCCTGATCGGCATGGCGGTGGAGGAGGTTCTGCGGCATGAGCCGCCGGTGGACATCACTGGCCGCATCGCCTCGCGCGACATGACCGTCGGCGGTTGCCCGGTAGGCGATCGCCAGTCCATGCTGCTGTCGCTTCGCGGCGCCAACCGTGACCCGGCGGTGTTCGAGGACCCGCACCGCTTCGACATCACCCGCAAAAAGAGCCCCCATGTGGCGTTCGGCGGCGGGGCTCACATCTGCATCGGCGCCCCGCTGGCCCGCCTGGAGGCGCAGGTCGCCCTG
>JBDTIW010000261.1:0-3612 GCA_039936215.1 Caulobacteraceae bacterium
GGCCCCGCCACCCGCGAGTCCTTCCGCAAGAAGCTTAGGGCCGGCGAACTGGACGACAAGGAAGTCGAGCTTACGGTGGCCGATACCGCTTCGCCGCTGCAGGGCTTCGACATCCCCGGCCAGCCGGGCGCCTCGGTGGGCATGCTCAACCTCTCCGACATCATGGGCAAGGCGTTCGGCGGCCGCACCAAGACCCACAAGACCACCGTCGCCGCCGCCTGGACGCCGCTGATCGCCGAGGAGAGCGACAAGCTGCTCGATTCCGACGCCCTGACCGCCGAGGCCCTGGAGCTGGCCGAAAATTACGGCATCGTGTTCATCGACGAGATCGACAAGGTCGCCTCGCGCGCCGAGCGGGCCGGGGCCGACATCTCCCGCGAGGGGGTGCAGCGCGACCTCCTGCCCCTCATCGAGGGCACCACCGTCTCCACCAAATACGGGCCGGTGAAGACCGACCACATCCTCTTTATCGCCTCGGGGGCCTTCCACGTCGCCAAGCCCTCCGACCTGCTCCCCGAACTGCAGGGCCGCCTGCCGATCCGGGTCGAACTGAAGGCCCTGACCCGCGACGACCTGCGCCGCATCCTCACCGAACCCGAGGCCAACCTCATCCGCCAGCACCAGGCGCTGCTGGCCACCGAGGGCGTCACCCTCACCTTCACCGAAGAGGCCATCGACGCCCTGGCCGACGCTGCCGAGACCGTCAACGCCGCCCTGGAAAACATCGGCGCCCGCCGTCTGCAGACCATCCTGGAAAAGGTCGTCGAGGAGATCAGCTTCACCGCCGCCGACCGCGCCGGCGAAACCTTCGCCATCGACGCCCCCTACGTCCACGCCCGCGTCGGCGAACTGGCCAAGAACACCGATCTGTCGCGGTTTATTCTGTAGGGGCGGGTCACAGGCCTAAAATCCTCCCTCCCCTAATGGGAAGGGTGGATGCGAGCTCCCGCGAGCAGACGGGGGGAGTCCGCCAATACAAAATCGCCGGCGCGTTTCCCCGCCACTCCCCGCCCGTCTTGTCGCTTCGCTCCAAGCCACCCTCCCCATTAGGGGAGGGAGAAATCTTCCCCCTCGCCCCCTCAAAACCGCCCCGAGCGCGCCCGCTCGATGGCCCGCTCCAGGGCGGCGGCGAAGTCGCGGCGTTCGCGGCGGCTCAGGGAGCGGGCCACGGCCAGTTCGCGGTCGGAAAGGCGCAGGTGAAGGCGGCTCTCGTCGTCGTCCTCGCCGGCCAGAGAAACCCGGGTGAAGGCGGTCGGCGAGGTCCACACGGTCTCCGCGCCCCTTCGCGATTCCACCGTCACCCGCACCTCGGCGGCGCTGACCTGGATGCGCTCGCGCCGCGCCGCCGCCCGGTGGCTGGCCACCAGGGCCACCACGGCGGCGATCAGGCCGACGCCCAGAAAGATCGGGATCGGCGCCGCCCCCATGGCCACGAACAGGGCCGCCAAGGCGCCGTCCAGGGCCGTCATGGTCAGGATCAGCACCACCAGGCCGCGCGAGGTGAGCGAGCGGTTGGGGGTGATCACCGCGTCCATGAACAGGGGAGCGTCCATCGCGGCGCCGACCATAGGGGCCCGCCGCCCGCTTGGCGAGACGGCCGAAGCCCGCCATGCTGACGCATGGCCAAATCCCTCCCGCCCAAGGAACGCCGCCGCGTCGCCGAGATCTTCGATCGCTTCGCCGCCGCCACCCCCGAGCCGCACACCGAGCTGGCCTACGCCTCCCCCTTCACTCTGCTCGTCTCCGTCGTTCTCTCCGCCCAGGCCACCGACGTGTCGGTGAACAAGGCCACCGCCGTCCTCTACAAGGTCGCCGACACCCCGGCCAAAATCGCCGAACTGGGCGAGGCGGGCCTCATCCCCTTCATCGCCTCCATCGGCCTCTATCGAACCAAGGCGCGCAATGTCGTCGCCCTGTCGCGCCTCCTCCTGGAGCGGCATGGCGGCGAGATCCCCCTGACCCGCGAGGCCCTGCAGGCCCTGCCCGGCGTCGGCCGCAAGACCGCCAGTGTGGTGCTCAATGAACTGCGGATCGAGCCCGCTATCGCCGTTGACACCCACGTCTTCCGCGTCGCCCATCGCCTGAAGCTGTCGGCCCGCAAGACCCCCGACCAGGTGGAGGCCGACCTGATGCGCATCGTGCCAACCGCCCGCCTCACCCGCGCCCACCACTGGCTGATCCTGCACGGCCGCTATGTGTGCCTCGCCCGTAAGCCGAGGTGCGCGGCCTGCCTCATCGCCGATCTCTGCCCGTCGCGGGAGCTGTTCCTCGGCGCCTGAGGCCTCGTCACCGCGCCCGCCATGCTGTAGGTCGCCCTCCTTCCCGCCTTTTCGGAGCCTCCATGACCGCCCTTTTCGACGTCGCCGCCATCGGTAACGCCATCGTCGATATCATCGCGCCGGCCGACGACGCCTTCCTGGCCGGCGAGGGCCTCGCCAAGGGAGCCATGACCCTGATCGACGAAGCGCAGGCCGGCCAGCTCTACGGCCGCATGGCCCCGGGCCTGGAAACCTCCGGCGGATCGGGGGCCAACACCGTGGCCGGGGTGGCGAGCCTGGGCGGGCGGGCCGCTTTCATCGGCAAGGTGGCGAACGACCAGTTGGGCGAGGTGTTCTCCCACGACATGAAGGCCATCGGGGCCGGCTTCGACACCGCGCCCCTGATCGGCGGCGCGGCCACCGCCCGCTGCCTGATCAATGTCACCCCCGACGGCGAGCGGACCATGTGCACCTATCTGGGCGCCTGCGTCGAGCTCACCGCCGCCGACGTGCCGGCCCTCCTGATCGAGGGGGCAAGGATCCTCTATCTGGAAGGCTATCTGTTCGATCCGCCCGAAGCCCGGCGCGCCTTCGCCAAGGCGGCGGGCCTCGCCCGCGGGGCCGGCCGCCAGATCGCCCTGACCCTCTCCGACGCCTTCGTGGTCGAGCGCCATCGCGAGGCCCTGCTGGGCTTCATCGACGGCCAGGTCGATATTCTGTTCGCCAACGAGGCCGAGATCCTCGCCCTCTTCCAGGCCGCCGACTTCGAGGCCGCCGCGCGGGCGCTAGCCGGCCGCGTCGAGATCGCCGCCATCACCCTGGGCGGCCAGGGCTCGCTGGTTCTGGCCGGCGACGCGCGCCATCCCGTCGCCGCCTTCCCGGTCGAAAAGGTCGTCGACACCACCGGGGCCGGCGATCAGTATGCCGCCGGCTTCCTCGTCGCCCTGGCCGCCGGCCGGCCGCTGGAAGCCTGCGGGCGCCTCGCCTCCCTGGCCGCCGCCGAAGTCATCTCCCACTACGGCCCCCGCCCCCAGGTTTCCCTGCGCGATCTGGCGGCGGCGCACGGGCTGGCATAGGCCTATTCGCTCATCCCCAGGCAATGGGCGTCCGGCCGAACCAGCCAAGCCCTGTTTACGCCACCGATCCCCTCGGCGCGGCCAGCATCGCCGGCCGCTCCCGCCACGGCTCGGCGATCGCCTGGGTCGATGTAGCCCCACCCGCTCCCAGCCCCGCCATGGCGGCGATGAAGGCGTGGGGCGCGGCAGCGGCCCCGGCCTTGGCCGGATCGACCACCGTGGTTCCCCCATGCCCGTCACTGGAGGCGGTGAAGGTGGAGGACCGATAGTCGCCGATC
>JBDTIW010000262.1:0-3143 GCA_039936215.1 Caulobacteraceae bacterium
GCCCGCTCCTGGGATCGGCGATCCGATCGAGGGCGGCGAGGACCAGATCGCGGTCGGGCTGGCTGGGGAGGTTCATCGCTTGATATTGCTTTGCCGGGCGAGGCGTCACATATCCGGACCCTGGAGCCGCTTTACAAGCTCCGCGCGCCGCGCCGGACCAAAAGAGAAAGACGACTCCGCCCCCCATGCCCTGGAACGACCACGCCAATCCCGGCCCCTGGGGCACGCCGCCCGGCGGCGACGACGGGCGCAAGCCGGACGGGGACGAGCCCCCGCGCCGCGAGGAGCCGCGCCGGCGTCCGCCCCCCCCGCCAGGCGGCCCCGACCTGGCCGATCTGCAACGAAGGCTCGCCGAAGCCGCCAACCGCCTGTTCCGCGGCCCGGCCGGTCAAGGCATTCGCCCCCCCGCCATCGCGGCCATCGCCGCGGTGGCCTTCCTCGCCTGGATCCTGACCGGGGTCTACACGGTGCAGGCCTATCAAGAGGCGGTGGTGACGCGCTTTGGCGGCTACGCCCGCTCGGTCGGTCCGGGCCTGCACTATCACCTGCCCATTCCCATCGAGCGCGCCGAACTGGTTTCGGTGACCAATCAGAACAAGACCGTGGTCGGCGGCGTCGCCGGCGCCGAGGCGCCCGATGAGAGCCTGATGCTCACCGGTGATGAGAACATCGTCGATCTTTCCTTCGCCGTGCAATGGCACGTGGCCGACGCCGCCGCCTATCTGTTCCGGGTCAGGGACCCCAGCGACGCGGTCAAGGCGGTGGCCGAGAGCGCCATGCGCGAGGTGGTGGGTCGCAGCGCCCTGAAATCCATCCTCACCAACGGCCGGGGCGACGTGCAGACGCAGACGCTGGCCTTAATGCAGCGCATCCTCGATTCCTACCACGCCGGGGTGACCATCGACGCGGTGCAGATCCAGAACGCCAACCCGCCGGCCGAGGTGGTTCCAGCCTACCAGGACATCGCCAAGGCCGGCCAGGACGCCCAGTCCTCGATCAACGACGCCAACACCTATCGCAACCGGGTGGTCAACGAGGCCAAGGGCGACGCCGCGAAGATCGTCCAGGCCGCCCAGGGCTATCGCGAACAGGTGGTGCGCGAGGCGCAGGGTCAGGCCGACCGGTTCAATCAGGTCTACGCTCAGTACCGGCGCGCGCCCGCCGTCACCCGCGAGCGCCTCTACATCCAGACCATGCAGCAGGTGCTGTCGCACACCCACAAGGTGATCATCGACGCCAAGGGGGCCACGGCGCCGATCATCCTGCCGCCGGACGCCTTCCGCGTCGCCGCGCCCGAGGCCGCGCCGACGGCGCCCGCCGCCGCGCCGGCGCCGGGGAACGGCCAATGAGCGGGCGGCTGATGATCTGGATCGGTGTGGCCTTCGTGGTCGGCGTGTTGCTGGCCAACACCTTCTTCATCGTCGATCAGCGCCAGCAGGTGGTGGTGGTGAACCTCGGCGAACCGGTCAGGGTGATCAATCCGCCGGGCGCCTACGATCCGGGGCTGAAGGTCAAGATCCCCCTGGTTGAGTCCCTGGTCGTCCTGGACAAGCGCAACCAGGCCCTGGAGGCGCGGCAGGAAGAGGTGATCTCCGCCGACCAGCAGCGCCTGGTGGTGGACGCCTTCATCCGCTACCGGATTTCCAATCCCCTGCAATACTACCGCACCCTGCGCGACGAGACGATCGCCGCCGACCGGCTTGAGCCGCTGATCAACTCGTCCCTGCGCCAGGTTCTGGGCGCCGCCACCGCCGCCCAGATCATCTCCCAGCGCCGCGACGCCCTGATGGTCCAGACCCTGAACGACGTGCGCGCCCGCGCCGCCCGCTCGCATCTGGGCATCGAGGTGGTGGACCTGCGCATCAAGCGCGCCGATCTGCCGGCCGCCAACCAGCAGGCGGTCTACAAGCGCATGCGGTCCAGCCTGCAGCAGCAGGCCGCCCAGATCCGCGCCGAGGGCGAGGCCAACAAGCGCGAGGTGATGGCCGACGCCGACAAGCAGGTCACCATCACCCTGGCCGCCGCCACCGAGGAATCCTTCAACACCCGCGGGACCGGCGATGGCGAGAGCGCGCGGATCTTCACCGCCAGCTTCGGCAAGGACCCCCGTTTCGCCGCCTTCTACCGCTCCATGCAGGCCTATGAAGGCAGCTTCGCCGACGGCGACACCACCCTGATCCTGTCGCCCGACAGCGACTTCTTCAAATATTTCAAGAAGGGGCCGAACGCGCGGTAGGAGACGTAGGCCTCCCTCCCCTTCTGGGGAGGGTGGTGGCGAGCAAAGCGAGACGACGGGTGGGGAACGGCAATTCATCGACACGATACCTATTCACAGCGCGGCAATCGGCGCGAAGCCATCTTCTTCGAGGACGGCGATCAAGAGATCTACCGCGACCTGCTGGCCGAACAGACCCGCAAGGCCGGGGTCGCGGTTTGGGCTTACTGTCTGATGCCCAATCACGTCCACCTGATCCTCACACCCCAAACCGCCGATGGCCTGGGGCGCGCCGTGGGCGAGACGCACCGTCGCTATACCAACTTCATCAACGCCAGGGGACGCTGGACCGGTCACCTGTTCCAGAGCCGGTTCGCTTCCGTCGCGATGGACGAGGCGCATCTGATGGCGACGGTGCGCCATGTCAGCCTCAACCCCGTGCGCGCCCGCCTTGTTCCGTATGCGGAGGATTGGCCATGGTCGAGCGTCCGCGCTCATCCGACCGGGATGGACGACGCATTGGTGGTCGTGCGGCCGGTCCTCGAACGGGAACCCTGTTTCGCGACGCTGCTGGCAAGAGAGGGCGACGAAGGTTTCGCGGCGCTGAGACGGTCCGAGGGCAGCGGCCGTCCAGTCGGCACGGCCGAATTCGTGGCCGGACTGGAGCGTCTGCTGAGCCGCCCCATCGCCCGCCGCGCGCCGCGCGCCGGGACGAAAACCGGCAGGCGGCATGGTCACGCAATTGGATTTACTGTAATAGGTATCGTGTCGACGTAATCCAGAAGGGCCTGGCCGAATGACCACCAAATACCTCACTGGCGCCTATCCCGGCGGCTACACGGTGGCCAGAAGCGTCACATCCCTCGATATTGAGGCGACAGCATCGATCGGCGGGACGGGCATCGTGGGTGCCCTGGGAGCAACATCC
>JBDTIW010000263.1:0-4492 GCA_039936215.1 Caulobacteraceae bacterium
GACATATCGAAGGCGAGATTCCGATGTGGGAGCAGCGGCTGTCGGCGGGGGCGGTCTGCACCCTGCTGATCCTCGCCGCCGCCGCCATGGGCTACGGCGCCAACTGGATCACCGACTGGTACGCCTACGACGAGGCCGCCCTGCGCCTGCTGGGCGTCGGCGAAGGCGAGCGGGTTGCCGGCTTCGTCCACATCGGAACCCCCGCCGAGCCGCCCCTCGAACGGGTCAGGCCGGATGTGGAGGCGATCACGCGCTTTTGGGAGGCCTGAGTGGATTTTTCGGACAAGGTCATGCTGTCAAAGCCTTAACCCACCCCTCAATCTCAAGAATCAACCACGAACCCCACTAACCTCACGAACGGTCCTTGGGCTATCCGAAGGTCTGGAACCAAGGCCAGACTACGGGTCGGTAAAGCGCGCCACGGGCGCGCATAGAACGTCTTGCCTCGTGACCCTCTCGTGGGCCTCGTTCGTGAGGTTCGTGAAGTTCGTGGATCAAATATCCGTCCGCCCCTACCGCCCCCGGTAGACTTCGACGTCCTGGTCGGGCAGCCACAGGCCCTCCGGCGGGGCGCCGGTCTGCCAGAAGACGTCGATGGGGATGCCGCCGCGCGGGTACCAGTAGCCGCCGATGCGCAGCCAGGTGGGCGCCGCCGTCTCGACGATCCTGCGGCCGATGGCCAGGGTGCAGTCCTCGTGAAAGGCGCCGTGGTTCCGGAACGCGGCCAGGTAGAGCTTCAGGGACTTGGACTCGATCAGCCAGTCGGCCGGCGCGTAGTCGATCACCAGGCGCGCGAAATCCGGCTGGCCGGTCACCGGGCACAGGGTGGTGAACTCCGGGGCGGTGAAGCGGGCGAGGTAGAGCTGGCCGGCCTGGGGATTGGCTACCCTCTCAAGGATCGCTTCCTCCGGGTTCGCGGCGGCTTTCACCTCGCGGCCAAGCTGGGTCAGGGGCGTCTCTTCCATGGCCGCGGCCTGTAGCGCGGATCGCGGCCGGCGAAAACCATCGCCGACACGGATTGGAGGGCAAGGAACGGATAGGCGCGACGGGCGGGCGTGGGCAAACGCCGGTAACGCTCAAAAGGAGATCAGCCATGTCGTTCGTCGTTTCGGGCCTGTCCGTCGAGACCTTTCGCCCCCTGTTCGGACTGTCCGAAGCCGCCCTCGCCGCGCGCGGCGTCTTGCGCCGTATCGTCGAGACCAGGCCCGGATCACCCTGCCGCATCACCCTCGAGGACGCCCAACTGGGCGAGCGCGTGCTGCTCCTCAATTACGAGCACCAGAGCGCGGACACGCCCTATCGCGCCTCCCACGCCATCTTCGTGCGCGAGGCGGCCCTGGAGACCAAGGTCGTCGAAGGCGAGATACCCGAGGTGTTCAGGGGGCGAACCTTGTCGCTGCGCGCTTTCGACGATGGCGGGATGATGGTCGACGCCGGCCTCTGCCAGGGCGACGACGCCGCGCCGTTCATCGAACGCCTGCTGACGGCGCCCGGCGCCGCCTATCTGCACGCCCACTATGCCGGGCGCGGCTGCTACGCGGCGCGGATCGACCCTGCCTGAGGCGACAAGGCCGGCGCGCGCCGCTATCAAGGCCCCGAAGCCAAGCGAGGGGAAGATCATGGCGGGTAATGACTTCGAAGGCTGGACGGTGGTAGTGACCGGCGCCTCCACGGGGCTGGGGCGGGCCATCGCGGTGGAGACGGCGGAGCGCGGCGCGGCGGCGGTGGTGATCGACTATGCCTCCAGCGAGGCGGAGGCCAAGGAGACGGCCCGCCTCGTCGAGGCCAAGGGCGCGCGCGGCGTGGTGGTCCAGGGCGATGTCGCCAATGACGAGGATTGCCGGCGGATCGTCGCCGCCGCGGCGCCGTTCAGGCGCATCGACGCCCTGTTCAACAACGCCGGGACAACCAAGTTCGCCCATAATCACGCCGATCTGGACGCCGTGTCGGGCGAGGACTTCTTGCGCGTCTATGGGGTCAATGTCGTGGGCGCCTATCAGATGATCCGCGCCGCCCGCGCCCTCTTGGAAGCGGCGCCTCAAGGCGGCGCGGTGGTCAACACCGCCTCGGTGGCCGGGGTGATGGGGATCGGCTCGTCGGTTCCCTACGCGGCCTCCAAGGGGGCCATGATCACCATGACCCTGTCCCTGGCCCGCGCCTTGGCGCCCAGGATACGCGTCAACGCCATCTGCCCGGGCTTCATCGACACGCCCTGGTTCGGCCGCGCCATGTCGCCCGAACAGCTCGAACGGACGCGGCGGGGCGCGGCCGCCGCGACGCCGCTCAAGGCCGCCTCCAAGGCCGAGGATATCGCCGGGGCGGCGGTCTTCCTGGCCTCGCCGGCGGCGCAGCACATCACCGGCGAGACCCTGCTGGTCGACGCCGGTCTGCATCTGGGCTACGCGCCCCTGGCCATGCGTTGACCCTTGAAGGGAGCCATTCCATGCCCGCCTCCGTCGCGGAAAAGCGCGCCGCCTTCCGCCAGCTCCACGACAGCGGCTGTTTCGTGCTTCCCAACCCCTGGGACGTGGGTTCGGCCATCGCCCTTCAGAGCCTGGGCTTCAAGGCCCTCGCCTCCACCAGCGCCGGCCTGGCCTGGTCGATGGGGCGGCCCGACAACAGGGTGGGGCTGGAACTGGTCCTGAGCCACCTGACGGCGCTGGCCGCCGCGGTGGATATCCCCCTCAACGCCGATTTCGAGAACGGCTTCGCCGACGATCCGGCGGGGGTAGCGGCCAATGTCGCGCGGGCGGTGGAGACGGGCGTCGCCGGCCTCTCGGTGGAGGATTCCACCGGCGAGCCTGCCCGGCCGCTCTATGATTTCAACCTCGCCGTCGAGCGCGTCGCCGCCGCCCGAGCCGCCATCGACGCCGCTGGCGGCGGGGTGACCCTCACCGCCCGCTCCGAGGGCTTCATCGCCGGCCGACCGGACTTCGAGGAGACCGTGCGACGCCTCACCACCTTCGCCGCCGCCGGGGCCGACTGCCTCTATGCGCCGGGCCTGAGCCAAGAGAGCCAGATCGCGCAACTGGCCAAGGCGGTGGCGCCCAAGCCGGTCAATGTGCTCACGCTGGGCCTGCCGGTCGCCGCCCTGGCGGCGCTTGGTGTCAGACGGATCAGCGTCGGCGGTTCTCTGGCCCGGTCCGCCTGGGGCGAATTCCTGCGCGCCGCCCGCGAGATCGCCGCCGACGGAACCTTCACCGCCTTCGCCAACGCCGAACCGGGCGGGAAGCTCAACGCGATGTTCGCCGGGCCGGGGGCGGGTTAGTGGTCAGAATCCAATGGAGGGTCCCCGGCCGACGAGCGGACATTGCGAATGACGCAGGTGGGTGGTCCGCGGACATGCGTCCAAGGCCAGGGAGCTGACGGGCCGCCGGTCCGCGACGCGCGAAATGCCGCCCCCGAGCCAAGCCGTTGAACCGGTGGGTTCCTCGGCCACGGCCTCCTGGGCAGAGCCACGGAGCTCTATTTCGGCAGCGACCTCTTGATGGTGGGTCTGGGCGCCTACGATCTCGTCTTGAGGCGCAGACTGCATCCGGCGTGGCTCCTCGGCGTCGCCTGGGCTCTCAGCCTTCAAATCACCGCCATCTTCCTGCTTCACGACCCCGGCTGGAAAGCGCCAACGCTCCGCCTCATCGGCCACTAGGCTCAGGACTCATTGGTCATAGCCAATAGCAGACGGTGGCGGCGATGCAGATGGCGGACATGAAGGTGTGGGCGCAGCGGTCGTAGCGGGTGTGGATGCGGCGCCAATCTTTTAGCCTTCCGAACAGGTTTTCGACCTTGTGGCGCTGCTTGTAGAGGACAGGGTCGTAGGGGTGCTGGACTTTCCGACCCTTGCGGGGCGGGATGCAGGCGGTGATGTTCTTGGCGGCCAAGGCGGCGCGGAACCAGTCTGAATCGTAGCCCTTGTCGGCGATGAGTTCCTTGGCCTTTGGCAGGTCGTCGATCAGCAGGGCGGCGCCTTTGTAGTCGCTCATCTGGCCTTCGCTGAGCAGCATGAGGAGCGGGCGGCCCTGGCCGTCGCAGACGGCGTGAAGCTTGGAGTTCAGGCCGCCCTTGGTGCGCCCGATACGGCGGGGAACAGCCCTTTTTTTAGCAGGCTCGCCGCCGTCCGATGCGCCTTGAGATGGGTCGCGTCGATCATCAATCGGTCCGGCTCGCCCGCCTGGCCGGCCAGTTCGGCGAAGATCCGATTGAACACCCCCAGCCGGCTCCAGCGCACAAACCGATTGTAGAGCGTCTTGGGCGGCCCATACTCGGACGGCGCGTCGCACCACCGCAGGCCGTTCTTGATCACGAAGATGATCCCGCTGATCACCCGTCGGTCGTCCACTCTCGGCATCCCATGCGACAGCGGAAAAGATGGCTTGATCCGCCCCAACTGCTGGCCGGACAACCAGAATAAATCGCTCATGGCGGCTCCTCCTCGCCGCCATTGAATCAGCCCAACGCCCTCAAGGGAATCCCTTTAATGGGTCCTGAGCCTAGG
>JBDTIW010000264.1:0-5789 GCA_039936215.1 Caulobacteraceae bacterium
AGGGGAGCCTTCAGATTGCCGAATTCCTCGTCACGCTTCTTCTTCTTGGCGTCGTCCTCCGCGCTCTGATCGCCCGCCCCGGTCGGACCGCCGTACTGGGCGAAGGTCGGCGCGGCGTGGAAGAGGGTAAAGGCCGTGCAGAGGGCGAACAGGATCGGGCGGATGGGGCGCATGGCGGGTCCAGACAAAAAGCGCGGCCGGGGGCGCCGGTCGTAGGTCGGGGTGATAACGGCATATCCAGGTCGCCGCAACGCGGCGCGCGGGGCGCCTTGACCCTGGCCGCGCCCTCGTCGATCAAGCCCCATGGCGGTCTACACCGATGTTTCCGACACGGAGCTGGCCATCCTCCTGGCCGATTTCGACCTGGGGGTGGCGCTCAGCTTCAAGGGCATCGCCGAGGGGGTGGAGAATTCCAACTTCCTGCTGGAGACCGTGGCGGGCCGCTACATCCTGACCGTCTACGAGCGTCGGGTGAAGGGCGCCGACCTGCCGTTCTTCCTGGACCTGATGGAGCATCTGGCGGGGCGCGGCTTTCCCTGTCCCACGCCGATCGCCGACCGGCGCGGGCGGTATTTGAAATCGCTCAGGCGCAAGCCGGCGACCCTGGTCAGCTTCCTGCCGGGCCTTTCAACGCGCGCACCTGGACTGGCGCATTGCCGCCAGGCTGGCGAGGGGCTGGCGTGGCTCCATCTGGCCGCCCAGGATTTCGCCGGCCGACGGGCAAACGATCTGGGGCAAGGGGCGTGGAGCGGCCTGTTCGCCCCCCTGGCGAGCGCGGCCGAAGCGCTCAAGCCCGGCCTGGCGCGGACGATCGAGGGGGATCTGGCCTTGTTCGCCGAGGCGTGGCCCGCCAGTCTGCCGCGCGGTGTCATCCACGCCGACTGGTTTCCCGACAATGTGTTCTTTCACGACGGACATTTCGCCGGCGCGATCGACTTCTATTTCGCCGCCTTCGACACCCTGGCCTATGATATCGGTGTGGCGCTCAACGCTTGGTGCTTCGCGCCCGACGGGACGTTCGATGCCGCGCTCGCACGGGCCTTCGTGGACGGCTATGAGCGCCGGCGTGCCCTCTCGCCCAAGGAAAGGGCCGCCCTGCCCCTCCTCGCCCACGGCGGCGCCATGCGCTTCTTCCTGACCCGCTTGGCCGACTGGGGAGCGACGCCGGCGGGGGCCTTGGTGCGGCCCAAGGACCCGCTGGAGTACGTACGCAAGCTCGCCGTGCATCGGGCCGGCGTCGATTTCCTGGGAGAAGGCGCGTGACCCCCGGCGTGACGATCTTCACCGACGGCTCGTGCCGGGGCAATCCCGGACCTGGCGGCTGGGGCGCGATCCTGATGTTCGAGGGCCGCGAAAAGGAGATCTGGGGTGGCGAGGCTGCGACCACCAACAACCGCATGGAGCTCACCGCCGCCATCGAGTCCCTGGGGGCGCTCAAACGCCCCTGCCGGGTCGAACTGCACACCGACAGCCAGTACGTGCGGAACGGCGTCACCCAGTGGCTCTCCCAATGGAAGGCGCGGGGCTGGCGGACGATGACCAAGGGGGCGGTGAAGAACGAGGATCTGTGGCGGCGCCTGGACGAGGCGCGCCTGCGCCACGAGGTCGACTGGCGGTGGGTCAAGGGCCATGCCGGTCACCCCCTGAACGAACGCGCCGACGCTCTGGCGCGGCGGGGCCTGGAGGAGATCGAGGCCGTAGCGCGGGGTTTGTCAGCCCATAGGCGTTAATTTAAGCAATCCGCCACTCGTACCGCCGGCTTCCAGCCGGTTTTTCATATCGACGGCGAAGGGCCGGCTGGAAGCCGGCGGTACGAGATCGCGCCGCGATCAGCCCCTTATGTTAGCGCCCAGGGGGCTTCCAGCACGCAAGAGCCATGAGAGATCAAGAGCGGGTAGACAAACCCCGCGCTACGCGCCTATTCGCCGGCGGCGGGGGCGAGGCGGGGGGTCACCAAGCGGCCGAGGCGCGGCGAGAGCCAGCGCTCGAAATCGTCTACGAACTCATAGACCACCGGCACCAGCACCAGCGAGAGGATCGTCGAGGTGATCAGGCCGCCGATCACCGCAACCGCCATGGGCTGGCGGAACTCCGAGCCCTTTCCGAGCGTCAGGGCCGTGGGCAGCATGCCGGCCATCATCGCCAGGCTGGTCATGACGATGGGCCTGGCCCGCTCGCGGCAGGCTTCGAACAGGGCGTCGCGCTGCGAATGGCCTTCCCGTTCGCGCTCGATGGCGTATTCCACCAGCAGGATGGAGTTCTTGGCCGCCAGGCCCATGAGCATCAGAAAGCCGATCAGCGACGGAATCGAGAGCGGGAGGCCGGTGACCAAGAGGGCGAGGAACGCCCCGCCGATCGCTGTCGGCAGGGCGGAGAGGATGACGAAGGGTTTGAAGAAGCTGCGGAAAAGCAGCACCATCACCGAATAGACCAGACCGATCGCCGATACGATGGCGACAATGAAGCCGCCAAACAGCTCGGCCGATTGCTGCTCCTCTCCCTGCGCGGCCTTCTCCACGCCCGCCGGCAGATGGCGCATGATCGGCAGGTTATCGACCTTGGTCTGGGCGTCGCCGACCTGGGTGTCGCCGGTGGTATCGGCGATAGTGGTGATCTGGCGCTTGCGGTCGAAGCGGTCGATCTCCGCCGGGCCGGCCTGGAAATAGACGTCCGCCACGCTGTCGAGGGTGGTCACCCCGCCGCCAGTCGTCGGCAGGCGCAGGTTCTTGATCACCGACAGGTCAGTGCGGTCGCGTTCGGGCAGGCGCACGCGGATCGGGATGCGCCGCTCACCCTGATCGAGCTTGGAGACGTTGGCGTCGATATCGCCGACGGTGGCGATGCGGGCCGCCGCCGCGATCGTGGCCACCGGCACCCCGAGCCGGGCCGCCTCGTCGGTCTTTGGCCGCACCACCAGTTCGGCGCCGCTGGGCGGCTTGGTGGGCCTGGGGTCGGCCAGGCCGGGAACCCCGCGCATCTGGCGCTGCAGGGCGAGCGCCGCCGCCTCAAGGCCTTCCCCGGTCTCGCTGATGAGGGTGATGTCGATGGCGGCGGCGCCAAAACCGGAGGCGTCGAAGGTCACGCGGGCATCGGGGATCTGGCGCAGGAGCGGTCGCAGGCGATCGCGGATCGCCGGAACCTTGGCTTTGCGGTCCGGCTTCAGAACCGCCACGACCGCGCCCTGATTGACACCGCTGCTGCCCGCGAAGGTGTTGCTGTTGGCGCCACCGACCTGAGTGAACACCGCGGCGGTCTCCGGCTGCCGCGCGATGAGCGCGTCCAGGCGATCCACGGTCGCCCGCATGTCCGCCAAGGTGGCGCCCGGCGGCCCTTCGACGTTGACGTAGTAGTAGTTGGGGTTGACCTCGGGCTGGACGGCCTTCTTCAGCGGCACGATCAGGCCGACGGAAGCCAGAAAGATCACCAGGCCGATCAAGGCGGCCAGGATGCGGTGATCCAGGGCCCAAGCCAGGGAGCGCGTGTAGAAACGCGGCAGAGGCCCACGTTCCCGGGCCGGATTGGGCTCAAGGAAATAGGCCGCCATCAAGGGAGTCAGCAACCGGGCGACCACCAGTGAAAAGAGTACGGCCACCGAGACGGTGATCCCGAACTCGCGAAAGAACTGCCCGGTAATTCCCGGCATGAAGGCGGTGGGAAGAAACACCGCGACGATGGCGAAAGTGCAGGCCACCACCGCCAGTCCGATCTGGTCGGCGCCCTCGATGGCCGCCTCATAGGGCCTCTTGGCGCCGAAGACGCGCTTCTCGATATTCTCGATCTCGACGATGGCGTCGTCCACCAGGATGCCGATCACCAGGGTGAGGCCCAACAGCGTCACGACATTCAGGCTGAAGCCGACAAAGCTCATGAACGCGAACGTCGGAATGAGGGAGGCCGGCATGGCGATCGCCGTCACCGCCGTCGCCCGCCAGCTGCGCAGGAACAGCCAGACGACCAGGGCGGCCAGGGCCATTCCTTCCAGGAGCGTATGCAGGGTGGCCGAGAAGCTGGCACGGGTCTGATCGACGCGCGAGACGATCTTGTGAATCCTCACGCCAGGATATTTTTTCTCCAGGGCGGTGATGGCGCGGTCGGCGCGGTCCTCGGCGTCGACCTCGCTGGCGTTCTTGATCTTGCTGAGTTGGAAGCCAACCACCGGCCGGCCGTCCAGAAGGGCGAAGCCCCGTGGTTCGGCGGCGCCGTCGCCCACGTCGGCGACATCGGAAAGCCTCACGAATCCGCCGCCAAGGGTGGGAATGGAAAGGTTGCGAACCTGATCGACCGTGAGCGCGGCGCCGAGAACGCGCAGGGTCTCTTCGCGCCCGCCAACGGTCACCCGTCCGCCCGGCGCGTCGATATTCGCCTGGGCCAGGGCATCGTTGACCTCGGCGGCGGTCAGTCCATGCGCGGCCAGCCGGTCGGGATCGACCAGGATGTTGATTTCGCGGTCGGCGCCGCCCAGGCGATCTATCCGCGAAACGCCCGGCAGCGCCTGAAGGGTTCGGGCCACCGTGTCGTCGATGAACCATGAGAGTTCGGTGGTCGACAGGGCGGGCGCGGTGACGGCGTAGGTGACGATCGGCTGATCGTCGATCTCCACCCTCTGAACGATCGGCGGATCGACATCGCGCGGCAGTTCGTTGCGCGTCTGATCGACCCTGGAGCGGACGTCGTCGGTGGCCTTCTGAAGGTCCTGGCCAAGATGGAACTGGACGAAGGTTTCCGACGAACCCTGGACGATCGTCGATTGGATGTTCTCGACGTTGGAAAGGCCCGCCAAGGCGTTCTCGATCGGACGGGCGACCTGGGTTTCCATCTCGGCCGGCGCCGCTCCGTTGCGGGTCACCGTCACGGTCACGGCGGGGAACTCGATGTTGGGGAAGTTCTTGATCGGCAGGCCGGCATAGGCGACCAGGCCGGCCAGCACGGCGGCGATGAACAGCACCGCGATGGGGATCGGATTGCGGATCGCCCAGGCCGAGATGGCGAAACGGCGCTGACCGTTCATGGCGGCGGCGTCGCCCGCACAAAATCGCCTTGAACCAGCATGGCGGCCGCCCTTTCCACCACCCGCGAGCCGGCGGGCGGTCCAGTCAGCAGTTCGACATAACCGCCGCCGCGCTGGCCGGTAGTCACCGGCACGCGGCTCACCCTGTCGTCGGCCCCGACCATCATCATCGAGGCGCCGTTGGCGTCGTAGCGTACGGCGGTTTCGGGCACGGCAAGGGCCGAGCGGGTAAACCCGGTGAAACTGGCCTTGGCGAAGCCACCGGCATGGATGTCGGGTCGCACCGGCAGGGCGATGCGGACCTTGCCGAGCTTGGTGGTCGGGTCGATGGCCGGACTGACCAGGCGCGCAACGCCGGAAACCACGATTCCGTCGGCCAGGGTGACCTGGGCCGGGGAGCCGGGATGCAGCTTGCCAAGGGCGTCTTCGCCCACATCGGCGGCCAGTTCGACCTGACCGTTCTGGGCGATGCGGTACCAGGGCGTCGTACCCGCCCCGGCCAGATCGCCCAGGCGGACATTGCGCTCGATCACCAGGCCGGCGCGGGGTGCGCGGATCACCATCAGAGTCTCGCGGGTGCGCAGATCGCGCGCCGCGGCGGCCTGGGCGTTGGCCTGGGCGCGGGCCGAGCGGGCGGCGAAGCGGCGGGTGTCGATCTGTTCCTGCGAGAGAAGCCCCTCCTTGTCGAGACCCTTGACCCGGGCGGCCTGGGCGTCGGCCTCGTCGGCCAGGACGGCCTGTTGCGTCGCCAGGGCCGTCTGCTGGGCGAGCTGGGCCGCCA
>JBDTIW010000265.1:0-2591 GCA_039936215.1 Caulobacteraceae bacterium
TCCTGGCCGCCGTGCGGGCGCGCGGCTTCGACCGCCATGCCGAGGCGCTGGAACGCGCCTATCGTGACACGCCCGCCGAGGGTCGGGCGGCGGCGATCGGGGCGGCCTACGTGCGCTTCGCCCTGGAAAATCCGGAGGCCTACAAACTGATGTTCGACATCCGTCAGGCCAGCGAGGGCGCCTACCCTGATCTGGTGCGGGCTGGAGCGCGCTCGCGCGCCACCATGACCTTGCACCTGCGCGACCTCATCGCCGCCGGCCGTCTGAAGGGCGATCCCGACCTCATCGGCCACATGTTCTGGGCCGCCTTGCATGGTCCGCTGATGTTGCGGTTTTCCGGCATGCTGCCGGCCAGGTATGACGCCGTGACCCTGATCGACGCCCTGACGGCCGCGGTCGGCAAAGCCATCTTCGACACCGAGGGCTAGCGGCGCGGGCGAAATCGATTCGTTGACATCTCGCCGGGGCCGGCTTTTCAGTCGGAGCGAAGGAGCGGCTCATGCGGCGCTTGACGGCGTTTCTCCTCTTTTTTTTGTTCGGGGTCCCGGCGGCGGCCCTCGGCCACGCCAGTGTCACCACCTGGCACAACGATGTGGCGCGAACCGGGCAGAACCTCCTCGAAACCCGGCTGACGCCGGCCAGCCTTCGCGCCGGAGGCTTTCGAAAACTGTGCGGGCGTCCAGTTGACGGCCAGATCTACGCCCAGCCTCTCTACGCGCCGCGCGTGGCGACGCGCGGCGGTCCGCGCGATCTGGTGTTCGTCGCCACCGAGCACGACAGCGTCTATGCCTTCGACGCCGATTGCCGCGCCCACGGGCCGGTGTGGAAGACCAGCTTTCTAGGCGCCGGCGTCACCACCATGCCCTGCACCTCCCGAGCGCAACCGCAATGCGACACGACCATCATTTCCCCTGAACACGGCGTCACGGCGACGCCCGTGATCGATCTTGGCCGCGACACCCTCTATGTCGCCGCGCAATCGGTCGAAGGGGGCGTCTACAGGCAGAAGCTGCACGCCCTCGACCTGAGAACCGGCAGGGAGCTTGCCGACAGCCCGGTGACCATAGAGGCGACGGCTCCCGGCAATGCGGCAAAGCGGTTCGACTCCAGGGAGGCGTTCCAGCGCGGCGGTCTGCTGCTGTTGGGCGGCGTCGTCTATATTCCCTTCGCATCGAACGACAGCGCCAGTGGCTGGATGATCGGCTACGACGCGGCGACACTGGCGAGGCGGCGCGTGTTCTGCGTGACGCCCACCGGAAACCTTGGCGGCATCTGGAGCGGTGGCGCGGGGCCGGCCGTCGATGCCGGTGGCTCGATCTACGTCGCGACGGGGAACGGCACGTTCGACCCCACCCAGGGCGGCCCGAACTTCGGAATGTCGGTTTTGCGGCTCGCCGAGCGAGACGGCGCCCTGACGGTCGGCGACTATTTCAGCCCGTCCGACGAGGCTTCCTTGTCGCGGCGCGATCTCGATCTGGGTTCAGGCGGGATCATGCTTCTCCCCGACCAGCCCGGCGCGCACCCCCACGAAGCGATCATCGGGTTCAAGACCGGCACGCTGTTTCTGCTCGACCGCGACGGGCTCGGGCACGAGAATACGGCCAAAGCGGTTCAGCACTTCGTGGCCAATCCGCAGGGCTTCTACAGCACGGCGGCGTTCTGGCGCGGGGACGTCTACCTGGCCGGCGTCAGCGGCCGGCTTACCCAATGGCGCCTGGAGAATGGGTTGTTCCCGCCGCGCGCCACGCACGAGAGCGCCAGCCTGTTCTCCTACCCCGGAGCGACGCCCTCGATCTCCTCGAACGGCCAGTCGAATGGGATCGTCTGGGCGATCGATACGGCGGGCCGGGTGCAAGGCGGCCCTCCCGCGGTGCTCAGAGCCTACGACGCGGACGACGTGTCGGTGGAACTTTATGGAAGCAATGCAGCCGGTTCGCGCGACGCCGCCGGCCCCGGTGTGAAGTTCTCGGTCCCGACGATCGCCGACGGCCGGGTGTTCGTGGGCACGCAGTCGGAACTCGACATCTACGGTTTGTCGCGGTGATCGGCTTGCTCTAGCGACCCGGTCGCGGGCTTGACCGCCCCGGCGTCATCCGGACACGCTGGCGTAACACGCCGTGGAGAGTTCCAATGCCGGACATCAAGCCTTTCACCGTCGATTGGAACGCCGAAGCGGTTGGCGAGGTGCTGGACCAGGTGCGCCGCTATCCCTGGCCGCCAATGCCCGACGTTCAGGACGGCTGGACCTATGGCTGCGACGGGCGGTTCCTCAAGGCGCTGTGCGCCTATTGGCTGGACGGCTACGACTGGCGCGCCGCCGTGGCCGATCTCAACCGCTTTCCGCAGTTCACGGCGCGCATGGAGGACTTCGATCTCCATTTCGTCCATGTTGTCGGCGAGGCGGGCGGCCAGCGCCCGCTGCTTATCAGCCACGGCTGGCCGGGCAGTCACTTCGAGTTCTGGGCCGCCATCGAAAAGCTGGCGTGGCCCTCGCGCCATGGCGGCGAGGCGGCCGACGCCTTCGATCTGGTTATCCCGTCCCTGCCCGGCTTCGGCTTCTCCTCCAAGCCGGCCAGACCGTTCGGCCAGCG
>JBDTIW010000266.1:0-19141 GCA_039936215.1 Caulobacteraceae bacterium
TCACCTTCCCCCTGGCCAACAAGGGCTTCGAGATGGGCGTCAAGATGAAGAAGGTGCAGCCAGAACTGAAGGCGCTGCAGGCCAAGTTCAAGGACGACCCGGCCGCCCAGCAGAAGGAGATGATGGCCCTCTATGCGCGCGAGAAGGTCAATCCGGTCACCGGCTGCCTGCCGATTCTGTTCCAGATTCCGGTCTTCTATTCGCTGACCAAGCTGTTCACCGTCACCATCGAGATGCGCCACGCGCCCTTCTTCGGCTGGATTCACGACCTGTCGGCGCGCGATCCCACTACCGTCATGAACCTGTTCGGGCTCATCCCGTGGGATCCGTCGGCCGCGCCCCTGATCGGTGGTATCCTGGGCGGCCTGCTCCACGTCGGGGTTTGGCCGGTGGCCTACGGCCTGGTGACCTGGCTCTCCCAATCGATGACCCCGCAGACCGGCATCGATCCGACCCAGCAGATGCTGTTCAAGCTGATGCCGATCATGTTCACCTTCATTCTCGCTCAATACGCCGTGGGCCTCCTTATCTATTGGACGTGGAGCGGCCTGATCACCATCATCCAGCAATATGTGATGATGCGGCGCTTCAAGGTGGACAACCCCATCGACGATTTCCTCGGCCGCTTCTCGGCCAAGCCCGAGACGAGCGGGTGACGAAGGCGACGAACGCGGCTCTGGGCGCCGAGGCGTGTCCGGACGTGTTTGGGGACGCCGAGATCGAGGCGGCCCGGGTGCTGTTCGCCAGGCCGGTGGGGTTCGTCATGGGCGCGGTGTCCATGGAGGCTTTGCCGCCGGCCGACCTGCTGGAGGTCGCCTTCGCGGGGCGCTCGAACGTCGGCAAGTCGTCGCTGATCAACGCCCTGGTGCAACGCCACCGCCTGGCCCGCGCCTCGACGGCGCCGGGACGCACCCGAGAGATCAACTTCTTCCTGCTGGACGGACGCCTGCGGCTGGTCGATCTGCCGGGTTACGGGTTCGCCAAGGTCTCGCGGACCGCGGCGCGCAAGTTTCAGGATCTCGGACGGGCCTATCTGCGCGGCCGACCCAACCTCAGGCGGGTCTATCTGCTGATCGACGCCCGCCATGGCCTCAAAGCCCCCGACGCCGATGCCTTGGACGCCCTGGACCAGGCGGCGGTCTCCTATCAGATCGTGCTCACCAAGGCCGACAAGCTGAAAGCCGGCGAAGCCGACGCCATGGTCGGGCGTACCCTGGCCGCCGTCTCCAAGCGCCCGGCCGCCTTCCCGCGGGTGATCGCCACCTCGGCGGAAAAGGGCCTCGGCATGGCCGAGCTGCGAGCCGAAATCGCCGGCGCCGCCTTCGCATGAGCGCCCCCGATCTTCGCCATATCGAAACTTGGCTGTTCGATCTGGACAACACCCTCTATCCGCGCGAATCGGGCCTTGGTGCGCTGATGGAGCCGGTGATCACCGATTTTGTCATGGAACTCACCGGTCTGCCGCGCGAGGCGGCCTACGCCCTGCAAAAGCGCTATCTGGCCGAGGACGGCCTGACCCTGCGCGGTCTGATGACCCATCACGGCGTCGATCCAGACGCCTATCACGCCCGCTTCCACGATCTTCCGCTGGAGGGTCTGGCCCGCGACGCGCCGCTCAAGGCCGCGCTCGCCCGCCTGCCCGGCCGGCGGCTGATCTTCACCAACGCCGACGCGGTCCACGCCGAACGGGTCGTGGAGCGTCTTGGCCTGGCCGGCCTGTTCGAGGATGTATTCCACATCGCCTCGGCCGAGTTCGCGCCCAAGCCATCGGCCAAGGCCTTCGAGCGGATCATCGCCGCCCACGCCATCGCGCCAAAAGCCGCGGCCTTTTTCGAGGACGCCGAACGCAACCTCGCGCCGGCCGCCGCCCTGGGCATGACCACGGTGCTGGTGGGCGCGCACGCCGCCGCCTCCACCGCGCCCTTTGTCGACCATCGCACCGAGCGGCTGGCACCTTTTCTCGCCGCCGCCCGCGTTAAGGAGAGTCCTTGATGCCCGAACTCACCCTCAGCGACCTTCAGGCCGAAATCGAAGCCGGCTGGGCGGCGCGGGAATCGCTCAATCCCGGGACGCGAGGCACGGTACGCACCGCCGTCGAGGAAACTCTCCGCCGGCTCGACGCCGGCGAGGCGCGGGTGGCGGAAAAGGCGGACGGCGAATGGGTGGTCCATCAGTGGCTCAAGCAGGCCATTCTCCTGTCATTCCGCCTTGAGCCCAACACCGTCAGGCGCGCCGGCGCCCTGGGCGGCGGGATCGGACCATGGTGGGACAAGATCCCGGGCAAGTTCGACGGCTGGAACGAACCTCAATTCGAAGCGGCCGGCTTTCGCGCCGTGCCCGGCGCCATCGTACGACGTGGCGCCTTCATCGGCCCAGGCGTGGTGCTGATGCCCTCGTTCGTGAACATCGGGGCCTATGTGGGCGCGCGGACGATGATCGACACCTGGGCCACCGTCGGCTCCTGCGCCCAGATCGGCGCGGGCGTCCACATCTCCGGCGGGGCGGGGATTGGCGGGGTGCTGGAACCCCTGCAAGCGGCGCCCACTATCGTCGAGGACGGCTGCTTCATCGGGGCCCGCAGCGAGGTCGCCGAAGGCGTGGTGGTCGGCGAGGGCGCGGTGCTCTCCATGGGCGTCTTCATCAGCGCCTCGACGAGGATCATCGATCGCAAGACCGGCGAGATTCACCAGGGCCACGTGCCGGCCTATTCGGTGGTCGTGCCGGGTTCCATCCCGGACCCGCACGGCGCGGGCCCCGGCCTCGTCTGCGCGGTGATCGTCAAGACGGTGGACGCCCAGACCCGCTCGAAGACCAGCATCAACGAGCTGCTGCGGGACTGACCCTACCTTTCCACCTTAGGATACGGCGTCCCATCGCGTCGGCTATAGTGATCTTCGCCGGGCCGGGCGATCATGTCGGCGTCGGGATAGACGCATCGGTCGCGGGCGGGGTCGTCGTTGCCCACCTCCAGGACCACGGCATCGTGGCCCGAGCGGTTGACGAGATGGTGGCCGTCCGCGTCGCCGGCCTTGAAGGCCGCGCAGTCGCCGGCGGCGAGGATCTCCTCGCCCGCCTCGGTTATCAACGTCACCTCGCCTTCGACCACGAAGACGAATTCGTCCTCATGGCTGTGCCAATGCCGCTGACTCGACCAGACGCCGGGCGGCAGGGTGAGGAGGTTGACGCCAAACTCGGTGAGGCCGCCCGCCACACCCAGCCGCGCGCGCGTCCGAGCCCTGCACTGTTCGTCATAGGGAGGCGGGTAGCTCGCGCCGCGAACCACGGGCAGGGCGGCCAGATCGAGTTTCTTCACGGCGGGTTCCTCGCAATTGCGGCGACGCCAGCCTAAAGCAGCGGCGATGGAAAGCGTCACCCTTCTCGATCCGGTCGCCCTGACGCAAGCGCTGATCCGCCGGCGCTCGGTCACTCCAGCCGACGATGGGGCGATGGACGTGGCGCATGGCGCGCTTGAAGGCTTGGGCTTCGCCTGCCGCCGGATGCGGTTCGGCGAGATCGAAAACCTCTATGCGCGACTGGGAACGGCCAGGCCCAACCTGTGCTTCGCCGGTCACACCGACGTGGTGCCGCCGGGCGACGCCGGCGCCTGGACGCACGGCCCCTTCGAGGCGGTCCAGGCGGGCGGGGTGCTGCATGGGCGCGGGGCCGTGGACATGAAAAGCGCGGTCGCCGCCTTCATCGCCGCGGCGGCGGCCACGATCGCCAAGGGCGAGCCGGCCGGTTCGATCTCTCTTCTCATCACTGGCGACGAGGAGGGCGTGGCCGAACACGGAACCAAGGCGGTGGTCGCGGCCCTAGCCGCCGAGCGCGAGGTCATCGACCATTGCGTGGTGGGCGAGCCGACCTCCAGCCAGACCTTGGGCGACATGATCAAGATCGGCCGGCGCGGCAGCATCGGGGCGGAAATCGCCGTCGAGGGGGTGCAGGGCCACGTCGCCTATCCGCACCGCGCCGCCAATCCCGTCCCGGTGCTGATCGCCCTGCTGGCCAGGCTGCAGGCGCGGGTGCTGGACGCCGGATACGAAGGTTTCCAGCCATCCAACCTGGAGGTCACCACGGTCGATGTGGGCAACCCCGCCGGCAATGTGATCCCCGCCAGGGCCACGGCGCGGCTCAACATCCGCTTTAACCCGGCCCACACGGGCGAATCTCTGGCGGCGTGGCTCACGGAAGAGGCAAGAGCCTCGGGCGACGGCTTTGGCGGCCAGGTCACACTCACCCCCAGGATCAGTGGCGAAGCCTTTCTCACCCAGGCGGGACCATTCACGACCGTGGTGGCGGGGGCGGTGGAGGCGGTGAGCGGCGTCAGGCCCGAACTTTCCACCACCGGCGGCACGTCGGACGCCCGCTTCATCCGCGCCCTATGCCCGGTGGTCGAGTTCGGCCTGGTGGGCGCGACCATGCACGCCATCGACGAGCGCGCGCCGGTGGCGGAAATCCGGACTTTGTCGGCGATCTACGAGCGGCTGATCGCCGACTACTTCGCGGCGTTCGCCCCGTAGTCAACGGCGACCAGACTAAGGCCATGCGCCGGCGCCACGGGGCCGCAGGCGGCGCGGTCGGCGCGGGCCAGGGCGGCGGCGAGGTCATCGCCGGACCAGCGTCCTAGCCCCACTTCCGCCAGGGAGCCGACCATGGAGCGCACCTGGCGATGAAGGAAAGAGCGGGCGGCGAACATCAGGCGGACCTCCTCGCCCTCACGCCACACCCTGGCCTTGTCGAGGGTCTTGACCGGGGAAGCGGCCTGGCAGGCGGCGTCGCGAAAGGTGGTGAAGTCGTGCACGCCGATCAGGGCCTGGGCTGCGCCATCCATCGTGCCCGCGTCGAGCGGCCTTTTGACATGCCACACCCGCCCCCGTTCGAGGGCCGGCGGGCCGACCCGATTGAGGATGCGGTAGAGATAGCGCCGTCCTTTGGCCGAGAACCGGGCATGAAAATCGTCGGCCGCCAGGTTCGCGTCGATGACGGCGATGGGCTGGGGGAAGAGGTGGGCATTAAGGGCGTTCATAACCACCTCGGCGCGCCAGTCCTTGGCGAGATCGAAATGGATGACCTGGCTGGCGGCGTGGACGCCGGTGTCGGTTCGCCCGGCCCCATGCACGCGAACCGACTCACCGCTGAACGCGACGATGGCCCGCTCAATCTCCGTCTGGACGGTCGGCAATTCGGCCTGGGCCTGGAAGCCGCGATAAGGGCCGCCATCGTATTCTATCGTCAACCGATAGCGCGGCATCACGCGACCCGCGATCCGACCGCAACGGGGAAACCGCGCAGGAAATCGGCGCCGTCCTGGGCGCCCCGACCTTCGCGCTGAGCGCGCAGGACACGCACCGCCCCTGTTCCGCAACCAATCAGCAGGCCGTCGTCCAGGACCGCGCCCGGCTCCCCGGCCGCGTTCTCAAGACGCGACAGCAGGGCCTTCACCCGCACCGGCCCGCGAGCCGAGGGGGCCCTGAACCAGGCGCCCGGAAAGGGCGAGAGGCCCCGAATCCTTCGATCGACCTCCTCGGCGGGGCGATCCCAGCGGATTTTCGCCTCCTCCGCTTTGATCTTCCGAGCGTAGGTCGCCCCATCGGCGGCTTGAGGACTCTCGCGCGCCGCGCCGCGCTCCAGGGCCACCATGATCTCGACCATGAGCGCGGCCCCAGCCGGGGCGAGGCGATCATGCAGGGTTCCAGCGGTGTCGAGGAGGCCAATCGGCGTCCTAGTCTCCCCCAGCACCGGCCCCTCGTCGAGACCGGCGATCATGCGCATAACCTGGACGCCGGTGACCGCGTCGCCGGCCATGATCGCCCGCTGGATCGGCGCCGCGCCGCGCCAGCGCGGCAACAGGGAGGCGTGCAGGTTTAAGCTTCCCAGGAAGGGCGCATCCAGGACTTCGACCGGCAGTATCTGCCCGAACGCCACCACGACGGCGGCGTCGAGCGCCAGGGCCCGGAAGGCCTCGATTTCCTCCGACGCGCGCATCGAGACGGGGGTGCGCACCGCCAGTCCATGGGCCTCGGCGAAGGCTTGCGCCGGCGATGGGCGCGGCGTGTGGCCTCGGCCGCGCGGCGCGGGCGGTCGGCTGTAAACACAGGCGATCTGGTGGCCCGCCTCGATCAAGGCGGCCAGGGCGGGGACGGCGAAGTCGGGGGTTCCCAGGAAGGCGAGGCGCAAGGCCCTCAGGCGTCCACGCGGGCCGCTTTGCGAACCTTGCTCACCGCCCGCTCCCGTTTGAGGCGAGAGAGGTGGTCGATGAAGAGAACGCCTTCCAGGTGATCGATCTCGTGCTGGATGCAAACGGCGAACAGGCCCTCGGCGTCCTCCTCGACGGGCTCACCGCCATAGGTCAGATATTTCAGCCGCACCCGCGCCGGCCGCTCCACCTCGTCGTAGATTTCCGGCACCGAAAGGCAGCCCTCTTCGTAGGCCAGCGTCTCGTCCGACGCCCACAGGATCTCCGGATTGACGAAACGCCGGGGGGCCGGCGGCTCCTCGCCCTTGGCCAGGTCCATGACGATGACCCGTTTGGCCACGCCCACCTGGATGGCGGCCAGGCCGATGCCGGGGGCGGCGTACATGGTCTCCAGCATGTCGTCCATCAGGGCGCGCAGATGGTCGTCCACCGCCGCGACGGGGGTGGATTTTTGTTTCAGGACGGCCAGATCGCCATCGACGGTCAGGATGCGGCGCATACTCATGGCGCGGACGTAGGCGCCGCCTCCGCCAGCGTCAAGGTCGGCGCGCCCGCGGGATCGGCGGCGGCCATTTTCGTCAACGGCCGAATGGAACATTCCAGGCCTTGGGTGTCCGCGATGACGACGGATTGATTGTCCACCTTCAGATCCTCGAACTTTCGGGCTTGGCTGAGCACCTGGGTTTCCAGAGACCCGACGAATTCGTTGTATTTTTTGACCGCCCCGCCCAAAGCCTTGCCTAGTCCCGCCAAGTGATCGCCCATCACCGACAGGCGCTTGTAGAGATCGCTACCTAGAATGGCGATCTGTTTGGCGTTCAGATGCTGTTCCTCGACCCTCCAGCCGTAGGCCACCGCCTTGCACAGCGCAAACAGGCTGGAGGGCGTCACCAGGATGACCCGGCGGCCCATGGCTTCGGTGTAGAGATCGGGCAGCCGCTCCGCCGCCGCCGCCAGGAAGGCGTCACCGGGCACAAACATGACGACGAAATCGGGAGAGAGTTCGAACTGGTCCCAGTAGGCCTTGGCGGCCAAGCTCTGCATGTGGCTGCGCACGCTCTGGGCGTGCCGAACATAGCCACCCTCCCGCGAAACGTCGTCGATGGCGTCCTGCGCTTCCAGGAAGGCATTCAGCGAACACTTGGCATCGATGGCGAACACCGCGCCGCCTGGCAGGCGTACGACCACGTCGGGTCTCAGCGCCGCGCCATCGGAAGCAATATGGACCTGTTCATGAAAATCGATCTTGGCCTTAAGGCCGGCCATTTCCAGCACATTACGCAGCATCTGCTCGCCCCAGCGCCCCTGTACGCCGGCCCCGCGGCGAAGCGCGCTGGATAGTTTGCGTGCCTCGTCCCGGGTCGACACGGACGCCGCCAACAACTGTTCGATCTGAACCCTCAGGCCGCCACTCTCGGCGGCGCGGGCTATTTCAGCGGCCGCCACATGGGCCTCAAACTTGGCCAAGGATTCGGCCACCGGCTTCAACTGTGCTTCGAGCTTGGCCTGAGCAAGGCGATCCTGAGCCTGAAAACTCTCGCTCGCCCGCTTGACCAGCTCGTCGGCCACGGCGCTGGCGGAAAGGGCGGCCTGGGTCCGAAGCACCTCCGCGCCCGCCGCCGCCTGGCCCTCCATCAGGCTCGCCCGCAATTCGGCCCGCCCCGCCCGCGCCCGCTCGGCCACGGCCCAGAACGCCATGGCGATCGTCCCGGCGGCCCCGAGCAGGGCGGCGACAATCAGCAAGGGGGCCGGGTTCATGGTGCGTTCCTTAAGCAGAGTCGGGGGCGATCCGCCAGCGCCGGCGGGTTTTTCAGCTTCCCGTGACGGGGCGGGCATGGCTATGCTGGCCGCCTTCATAGGGGGCGAGGGACGGTGGCGGAGCTCACCTGCGTCATACCGGCGTTTGAGAACCTGGATCTGCTGGCGCGTTGCCTGGCGTCGGTGACCACCCAGAAGCGTGTCGATCTTGAGATCGTCGTCACCGACGATTCGCCGGGCGCGTCGGTGCGCGACTACGTGGCGCTCCTCGGGGCGACGTGCGGGGCCATCCGCTATCTGGAAGGCCCGCACTCCGGAAACCCGATCGACAACTGGAACCATGGACTGGACGCGGCGCAGGGCCGATTCTGCGTCCTCGTCCACCACGATGAATTCCTGGTCGATCCCTTCTATCTGCGCCGGGCGGTCGATCGGATGGAGGGCGCCGGCGTGGCGGCGGTTGTCGGCCCGACCGCCGTCATCGGGGTGGCCCGCCGATCGCGGTTCGATCTGGCGAGCGCCGTCGCGCGGGGACTGGGTCGGCCGGTGTGGATCTTGCCGATCCTGAACTGGATCGGTCCGACCGCCGCCTTCGTTTTCCGACGGGGTCATCGGTTCGACTCGGCCTTGGTCCAACTGGTGGACGTGGAGTTTTACCGGCGTGTGCTGGAGGGCGGTCGCGCGGCGGTTCTGGATGGCGTGTGCGTGGGATCGCTCGCCCACCACGCCACGCAGATCAGCGCGCGGATCGACCCCATGGCCCTGGCGCGACGGGAATTGGCCATGCTGGCCTCCAGATCGACGCCGCCGATCGCCCCATGGGAGCGGGCGCTCTTCGCCGCGTGGCTGGCCTTACGTTCATGCCTGGGCTGAACGGCGACGCCTTGTCGTTCACCTGCCTCCTGCCGGTCCACGCCGGCGATGACGCCGATCCCTTCGAGACCGCGATCGAGAGTGTCTTCGCCAATACCCTGGCGCCGGTGGAAATCCTCATTTGCCAGGATGGTCCGTTGGGCGAGGCGCATGCACGCGTCGTGGAGGGGGCCGTCGCTCGCGGCGCGCGGCTGGTGAAGAATCCAGGTCCCCGTGGTCTCCACCACAATCTCAATCACGCCATGGAGGCGGTTCGCACGCCCTGGGTGTGCCGCGCCGACGCCGACGATGTAAACCTGCCGACGCGGTTCGCCGATCAGATGGCCTTCCTGGCCTACCACCCGGACGTGGCGGCGCTGGGCGGCGGCATCGTCGAGTTCTGGCCGGACGGCCGAGGCCGCCGCAAGCCGATGCCCCCATCGCACGAGGCCATCGTCGCCATGGCGAGGTACCGCAATCCCATCAACCACATGACCGCTTTTTTCCGCACCGACGCCTTCTTCGCCTGCGGCGGCTATCCGGCCATCCCTATGAAGGAAGACTATGGCCTGTGGCTGAAGATGATCGACCGCGGCTATCGCTTGGCGAACCTCGAACACGCCCTCGTCAGGGTTCGGCTGGGGCCCGATTTCCATGAGCGTCGGTCGGGCCTGAACAGCGTTGCGTCGGAATACGCCCTTTACCGGCTGCGCCGGGCTTTGCCTGGAACGGCGGGCCGCGCCGCCGCCCTGGCCCTGATCGCTAGGTCGGCCGCCTTGGCCGTCAGCCCCTTGGCGGCATTGATCTACCGGGCCGGCCTGCGCCGATGAAGACCGTCAAGATCCAGGGCGGCCTAGGCAATCAACTCTTCGGTCTCGCGTTCGCCCATTCCATCGTCACCCTCGCCGGCGCTCCCGTAGCCTTGGACCTCGCCGGCTTTCGCCAAGATCGCTACGGCCACCGTTTCCTTCTGGACGATCTCACCCGGCGGCTGGGCGGCTTGGAGATCGTCTGCCGCCCCCTGCTCGCCCGCCGCGCCGTCGGGGCCTTGATGCGCGGGGCGCCGTGGACCGCCCACGTCGGCCAAGGGCGCGTTCCCGGTGACGCCGAGGCGCTGCGTGGCCTGATCCAGAGCGGCGCCTACTTTGACGGCTATTGGCAGAACGAGGCCTATGTCGCCGATCCAGAATTCGTCCGCGCGGCCGTCCGCGGCTTCCTTGAGGAACGCGGAGGCCAGGTGGAAGTCCGCGACGTGATCATCCACTACCGGACCTACAAAGATGAAGTCCGACCCGGACGGCGAGGGGCGCCGGAGGCCGCCTACTTTCAGCGCGCGATCGAAAAGATCGAAGGGCGCGGCGCCCCGGTGGGCGATATCGCCCTGATCTCCGACGACATCGTACTGGCCATGGACCGCCTGGGCGACCTGACGCGGCGGGTGACGCCGCTCACCGGGACCGACGCCTGGACCGACATGGCCGCGATGCTGAAAGCGCGGTCGCTGATCCTTGGCAATTCGTCGTTTTCGTGGTGGGGCGGATTCTGTGGTGAGGCGACCACCGTGGTCTATCCCCGGCGGGGCGGCCTCTACCACTACCCGGCGCCGGCGGCCCGCTTCCTCGTCCTTTGAGCGGCGCCCCGGCCTACGCCGGCAAGCCCCGCCAGCAGCGCACATCCGTTCCGGGCCACGGCGTCGCCTTAAAGACACCCCGCGCCACCGCCCTGGCCAGGCAATCGGCGGCCAGGGCGCCCAGACGGGCCAGGGTAAAGTCGGTGGGCGCGGCGAGAGCGCGGCGCCCCGTCGAGAGGACAAAGACCACGTCGCCGTCGAAGGGCGTGTAGATAGGCCGGATGGCCCGGGCAAGCCCGGCCTGGGCCATGATCGCTACCCGCCGCGCCTGGCCGGGGGTCAGAGTCGCGTCGGTGGCGACACAGGCCAGCGTAGTGTTGGCGCGAAGCTCGGCGGCGGCGTGGGCCAGCCCCCACTCGTCCGGGCCGGCGCGGGCGTCGCCCAGGGGCAGGCCCCCGAACTCGCCGCCGATCTCGTATGGCGCGGCCCAGAACGCCCGCCCGCCCGGTGCCACCACCGAACCCAGGCAATTCACCGCCGCCAGGGCGCCGACGCTGTAGCCGTCGGCGCTGACCATCGAGGCCGAGCCCAGGCCGCCCTTCAGCGCCCCCGCCGTGGCTCCGGCTCCCGCGCCGGCCGTTCCCAGCGCGAAGGCGCGCCCCGCGCCCTCCACGGCGGCAATTCCCAGGGTGCGATAGGGCGGCTCCATCCCCCACGCCTTGTCCCCGCCATTGGCCAGATCGTAGAGGATCGCCGCAGGCACGATGGGCGATTTGGGCACGCCCGGCTGATCCATGAGGCCAAAGCCGCGTCCCCGCGCCCCCAGCCAGGCCGCCACGCCGTCGGCGGCCGCCAGGCCATAGGACGACCCCCCCGACAGCACCACCGCGTCCACCGCCTCCACCAGGGTGTCGGCCGCCAGGATATCGGTCTCCCGGGCGCCGGGGCCCCCGCCGCGCACATCCACCGCGCACACCGCCCGCTCGTCGGTGAGAATGACCGTGACCCCGGTGCGAATCGCCGCGTCCATGGCCTGACCCACCATCAGGCCCGGCACATCGGTGATCAGGTTCAGGAGTCCGGGGGCGGCATTCATGGCTTGCGGGTGGCGCGGTGGCCGGTCAGTTCCGACGGCGTTGATTTTCCGCTCTTTAGCGTAGAGCGGGTTGCGGTGACAGGGCGCTGAACCTAGCCATGGCGGTGCTGTCAGTCTAACGGCAACTTGTCTCCATTTAGCAAGGGGCGCCCAAACCCAGCGTGGCCCTAGGCCATCACTGCCCGCCACTCCGCCAGCGCGGCAGAGCGTCTTTCCTTGTAGAAGTCGCGGCTGATGAAACCCCCCTTCCCCAAGCCAACGCCTAGGCCATGATCCGCCGGCGCGCCTCGGCCGCGGGGATCGAAACCAAGATCGGAAATCACACGTTCCGCGCCACGGGAATCACGGCCTATCTAAAAAACGGAGGGACGCTCAAGAACGCGGCGGCGATGGCGAACCCCGCATCGACGCGGGCGACGCAACTCTATGATCGCCGGCGTGAGGAGATTACGCTCAACGAGGTCGAGCGCGCGCGGGTGCGGGTCCAGTTACGGCCCATCGGCTATTCGGAATAGCAGCATGGGGGAGGGGTTGCGTCTCGGTTGGAATGAAATGCGGTCCTGCGCCACAATCCCCGGCCCGCAACGCCACTACCGGTCCGCTCCGCCGACGCCGTTGATGATCGCGTGGGCGTATTTCCGCACCTGGTCGGTGCCCGCGATCTGATCGAATATCCATACCCAGCCGCCCGTGATGCCGCATTGGCTATGCCAGTTCTGCATCGCCGTCTTTGTCCGCGCCGGCGTCAGATAGGGCGGAGCCGAGGGCTGGTCCGAAATGCCGGGAAAAACCGGCACAGTACCGAAGTTCCACTCCGAGGAGCAGGGACTGTTGCCCCCTCCCCCGGCAAAGGTCTGCAAATGAATGCCGTCCACCAGGCCGGGGCTCTTTGTGTTGATTTGCGACACCACCGACGTCCAGTAGGACGAATTGGTATAGGGGTTCATGGTGACCTTGTAGCCAAGCTTCCCAAGCATCAGCGCGAACTTGATCGTCGAAGGCGCATCGTAGCTGTTTTCGTCGTCGAAATCGATCGCGTCCACCGGGAGCGCGCCCATCAGCGCAGCGAAATCCTTGTAGAGAATGCTGGTCGGTCCGGTCCCCTGCGAGTCGACCAGCGATTTGATGTCCTCCCAGTCGCCGATGTTGGACGACCCGATGCTGAGGGTGACGCGCATCGGCGTGCCTTGCTTGATCCTCACCAGATCATTGGGGAAATGGGGGTATGTCCTATTCCCGATGTAGGCGCCCGCCGACGTCAGCGGAAATTCGCCGTTTAGGTTCAAATCGCCTGTGCTGTTGACCTCGACGCTCCAGACGATCATTTCATTGAACCCTGAATTCTTGAGTTCTTTGATATTTACCGGGATGTGCTTGTAAACTGGCCCACCCCCCAGGATGCCGACATAGCCTGTCTGGGCAGCGGCCGCGCTGGCGAAAGCACCAACCCCGCAAAGCGCCAGCGCGCATGCCATGTGGCGCGCGCTCCCGTTCTCGCGTCCCCGCTTGGATCGCGCCTGCCCGGTTGGCCCGGTTCCATCCTCGGTCACGTCACTACTCCTTACGCAAGCGGATCTTTCGCCCATGGATGTCCTGCCAGCCGCCCTCGTTCTGGTCAAGCGCCGGATCACGACCCAGCCGCCTCTGGTCAGAAAGCTGACAGGCGGTGGCGCGCCAGAATAGTCAGAATGGTGCTGTCAGTCGAACGGCAACTCGTCTCCGGTCGGGCGCGATGAGCCCAAACCCAGGTTGGGATTATCCCATGACTGCCCGCCACTCGTCCAGGGCGGCAGAGCGTCTCTCCCGGTAGAGTTCCTTGCGGGGTGCTGTCAGTCCAATGGCAACGTGTCTCCGCCAAGCGCAGGAAGCCCAAACCCAGGCGCCGGCTAGGCCATGACTGCCCGCCACTCGGCCAGGGCGGCGGAGCGTCTCTCCCGGTAGAGTTCCTTGCTGATAAGGTGGCGCTCCTGGTTGAAATGATTGTGGACCTGGGCGTGGACCGAGGCGAATTTCTGGAGTGTTTTCATCCTCCGAAATCGCTCCATCGCCCGCTCTCGTCGTCGGAACGGCTGGTGTGAGTTCTCGGCCCTGTTGTTGAGTCAGCGGCCCACCTCGCGACGATCGACGTTGCCGATCTCCTTCATCGCCGCGCCATAGGAGCGCAGGCCGTCCGTGACGATGGACGCGGCTTTGCCGTGGCGTTTCATGAGCTTCTTCATGAAGCTCAGCGCCGCGTCCTTGTCCCGTGTCTTCGCGGCGAAGCATTCCAGCACCTCACCCTCATGATCCACCGCCCGCCACAGGTAGTGCATCTCGCCGTTGATCTTCACGTAGACCTCGTCGAGATGCCAGCGCCAATGGGTGAAACCGCGCATGGCCTGAACCCGCCTTCGCCGGATATCGGCGGCGAACATCGGGCCAAACCGGTTCCACCACAGCCTGACCGTCTCATGGCAAATGTCGACCCCCCGCTCGTGGAGCAGATCCTCGACATTCCGAAGCGACAGGGGGTAGCGGACGTACATCATAACCACCAGCCGGATCACCTCCGGCGAGGAGTTGAAATAACGGAACGGGTTGGGCATCGGCAGGGGCGTACCGGCCCTGCGTTACCGTCGGGCTAATTTTGCTTTGACACTGCCATCAGCGTCTATGGGCGGGCGGCGGCTGCGATGACCGCGAGGAAGACGACTTCGACCGCGAGCCCTACCTCAGCGCCACCAACGCCATCGATCAGCGCGCGTGGTCGCAAGGCGGCGCAACCGACAACGAATGGGCGCATGACGGCAGGGAGCCGTCCTTGGGCTGGCGCGAACCCCAGGTCGGAACGCCCACAGCTTGGCTCACCGATGGCGGGCTAGGAGCGGATGCAGAGGAGGCGCGGCCATGATCACTTCCCCCCGCGACCTCGCCCTTTGGCTCGACGTCTATGACCGCTTGATGGCCGCCTACCAAGCGGGGCCGGCCGGCGGTGTGGTCACGGCCACCGATCCCGCCGAGGCGATCCTGGCGAAGGCGTTGGAGTATCGGGCGCTGTTGGCTGACGGCTCCCGCTCCAACCCAAGCGTGTGACGCTCTGCGCAGGGTGGTGGGACGGAACTGACCTCCCAGCCGGCGGTTCCATCTGAGGACGGATCATAAGGGACGCCGCCTTGGGATGCGGCGGGCCAGGAGCGTGACCTAAGGACGGTGCGATGTCGGAATCGACAGAGAAGGTTGCTCTCCGACTCCTGGAACTGCTGATGCAGAACGAGGAACAGGCAGCGGAGTTGAGGGAGAAACCGCGCCCGGCAGCGCGACAGTGGATGCTTCGCGCCTACCGCGAATGTCTAAAAGCCGCCTCGGGAAGGCGCTGGCCTACAGGTGCAAAGTCGGTCCAGCCGCCCGTTCTGCTGAGGCCTCTGAGGAATCGGCGGCGTTAGTGCGAGAGGTAGATGTTTCCTGGAATGCCCCGTCCCGGACTCAGGGAGGCCCGTGGAGTCAATCCAGCGGTTGCCCGCTGCCCACAGCCTTTTACGTGGAAGGAGCCTCAGCGGGCTTCTTAGCAGGCGCGCTTGGTCGCCGGCGATACTTCCTCGGGATCATCATCGTTGGCGTTGCCTGGCCTGGGCGGCGTCGACTTGGCATCCCAAGCCTCGGAGCATAGCCGTTGCAGAACGCGCGAGATTGCCACGCCACTGAGCTGGGCGCGGTAGTCGCCATACCCCTCCGCCTTGAGGCGTTTCCTGAGGTGGACCACCTTCGCGAAACTGCCCGATCGCGCCAGTTCATAGGCCCGCTCAATAGTGCTCGGACGGTGACCGGCGAGGCTGCCAATCGAAGCGAAAGCCATGGGTGATCCCCCTTGCAACCGTGCGGTCGTTAGACGGCTAGGCTCGCTGATACAACCCAGCTGGGGCTGATCTCTGGTCACAGCGCCGCTTGGAACGGTCGCGGCTTCGATCGGTTAGCTCCCGTGAGGAAGGGACTCCGCCCCTGCTAGTCTTCGCCCACGTCTGCCCCTAGCCCACGAAGCATTTCGCGTGCACGGTCAATATCAACCCGGAATTCCTGGAATGCACCTGTCATCGCCGAAACCACGAGATAGCTCCCGTGAGGAAGGGACGCGACATCATTCTTCATAAAGGTAAGATACGATTTGAGGTTTAGAGAATGCCTTAGCAATACATCATCGACAAATGGCAACCGCAGGGCGTGTCTTACCGCTTCGATCGCAGATTCCAGATTAGAGAGCACTACGCCACGTGGAAATGTTGCACCTGGGTGGGTATCATTTCCCTTAAACATCACGTGCAGCAACGCATGGGCATGGCCCAGGCTGGCCAGCACAGCGTTCCTGCGGTCGATGAACTCGCGTTCCACACGCCGTTGATCCGCCCAGCTCCCCCATAACGCGATGCAAACGGCGACAATCGCTGTGAGCGTGGTGGCTCCCGCGCCGGCCCACTCTGCAATTTCGCGCCCGCCACTGGACAACCGCAGCCCTCCGTTCAAAGTGCTCTACACCGCCCCACGTGAATCGCAATTTTGGCTTGGTGTCCAACGGTCTGCCGGCGAGCTGCAGATGGTGAGTTCTGCCTTGGAGGCAATGCGGGGACGGAAAGCGGGGACGGAAAGCGGGGACGGTAACGAAGGCCTTTAGAAATGTAACTGTGATTTCAAAGATATAGCGCATGTGCGTGGCGGAGAGGGCGGGATTCGAACCCGCGGTACCCTTGCGAGTACGCCGCATTTCGAGTGCGGTGCTTTCAACCGCTCAGCCACCTCTCCACGAGGCGGGACCGCCGAGGTCCCTAAAAAGCGAGCGAGGCGGCGATACCTAGCGAGGCGGCTCGCCGGACGCAAGGACAGGCGCCGGCGTGTTAGCCCGAAGTAGGAATGTCCCCTCCGTGCAAAGTTAGAAGGCGCACCGTCCCCAGATCGACCAGGGACACGCCGAAGCGGGGGCAGATGGCGCCAAACACGGCGCCCTCCGACACCACCCGCAGGCCGGCCCACAGGGCCAGCTCCAGACCGCCGGCGACGGCGTAGCTCTCCGCGGCCGCGATCACCGGCTTGGTCAGCTCAAGGCGGGTGGGGCCCATGGGTGCGAAGTCGCCGGCCCGCGCCACCCGATTGCGGCGCAGAAATGGCCGCCCGCCCCGGTCAGCACCGCGACGGCGAGCGTCTCGTCGGCATCGAAGGCCTTAAAGGCGGCGTAAAGCGCCTGGGCGGTCTCCAGATCGACCGCGTTGTGGCGTTCGGGGCGCGACAGGGTGACGATCGACACCGGGCCGTCGACGGTCAGGGTGACGCCAGTCATGGATCGATGCCGCGCGCCTAGTCCGTCCAGCGGGCCAGCCAGTCGGCCAGGGCCTGGGGAGTCAGGGAGCGGGCGTCGGCCAGGGCCTCGGTACGGCCGGCGTCGAGCAGGCGGCCGGCGCGATCGACCACCAGAAGACTGGGCACGCCCTCGACCTTGGCGACGCCATGGCGGGCCGGAATATCGAGGTTGCGGTCCATGTGGCCGACATCCACCGTGACCACGACATAATGGGCGTCGATGAAGGCCGCGACCTGCGGCAAGGCCATGACGGCGGCCAGCAGGCGGCAGTCGGCGCACCAGTTGCCGCCGAGGTCAATGAGCAGGAGCTTGCCGGTCGCGCGCGCCCTCGCCCGGGCGGCGGCTACCTGGGCCTTGGCGTCGGCGCTCGCGTCATACGGCAGCGGCAGGGGCGTCGGCAGTTGCTTGAAACTGGCCATCTGGACGCGCGGGGCGGGCGCGGCGTGGGCGGCCGGAGCGGCCAGAGCCAGGGCCGCCGCGCCGGCGGCGAAGAGCGAGGCGAGGCCGGACCTCATCCCGGACCGCCGGGCTTGCCGGGCACGACGGCCGGAGTGGGGGTTCCGGGTTTGGCCGAGGCGGGGGCGCCGGCGGCGGGCGCGACCGCGGCGGCCTTCTTGGGGTTGGGGGCCGGGATCGGCAGGCTGGAGCCGAGGGTGTGCAGATAGGCGATGACGTTGATTCGATCCTGCGGCTGCTTGAGGCCGATGAAGGTCATCTTGGTGCCCGGCAGGTATTTCTGCGGCCCAGCGATGAACATGTAGACGTGGTCGAAGTCCCAGATCGGCTGCTTGGCGGAAAACGCGGTCATGGCCGCCGAATAGGCGAAGCCCGGATGGCTGCCCGGCTTGCGGCCGAGGACGCCGAAAAGGCCTGGGCCGATGCCGTTGGTTCCGGCCGGGTCGAAGTTGTGGCAGGACTTGCAGGCGGCGGTCTTGGCTTCGCCGGCCGCCGGATCGGCGATCTTCAGCACCGTTCCCCAGTCGGGCGGCACGTCGGGGACCTCGGCGGCCCCACCGCCGGCGAGATCGGGGGCGACGGCAATGGCGTAGCCCGGCTTCGTGGGGGGAGTCTTCTGGAAGAACTCGGGAATCACCGCGTTGAGGCCCACGATAACAAGCCCCGTGACCAGCACCGCGGCGAGGATCTTGTTGGTGGAAAGGTCGCTCATTTCTGGACGTCGGCCCCTTGAAGTCATGCGGAAACGAGGCGTTCAAACCCCAGGCCCGCCCCGGTTGCGTTGGCGTCTCTTACACGCTACCGGCCCTGGCGCAAACGGCCTTTGGGCCGCCCCGCCGGCCGCTGAACCATGACCCCGATCGTCCTTATTCCGGCCCGCATGGCCGCCGCCCGCCTGCCGGGAAAGCCCTTGGCCGACATCGAGGGCGTGGCCATGATCGTGCGGGCGATGCGCCGCGCCGCGGTGGCCGATATCGGGCCGGTGGCGGTGGCGGCGGGGGATGTGGAAATCGCCGAGGCGGTGCGGGCAGCCGGCGGCGTGGCCGTGCTCACCGACCCGGACCTGCCCTCCGGCTCTGATCGCATTCTCGCCGCGCTGGCCGAACTCGATCCGCATGGACGCCATGACGTGGTGGTCAATCTGCAAGGCGACATGCCGTTTATCGAGGCGGGGGCGCTGGCGACCTGCGCCGGTTTGCTGGAAGATCGGGCCGATTGCGACATCGCCACCCTGGTCGCGCCGGAAGACTCGCCGGCCGACCGGACCAACCCGGACGTGGTCAAGGCGGTGATCGCGGCGGGTGAGCACGGCGTGGCCGGGCGCGCCCTCTATTTCACCCGCTCAAGCCTTTTTGGCGAGGGGCCGACTTGGCGCCATGTTGGCCTCTACGCCTATCGCCGCGCCGCCCTGGTTCGCTTCACCGCCGCGGCGCCGTCGCCGCTGGAGCGGCGCGAAAAGCTGGAGCAGCTGCGCGCCCTGGAACTGGGCCTGTCGATCTGGACGACGGTCATCGACGCCGCGCCGATCTCGGTCGATACGCCGGCCGATCTGGAGGCCGCCCGGGCGTATGCCCGTGATAACCCCGACGGTTCGTCATGAGCGAAAGGCCAAGGATCGCCTTCCAGGGGGAGCCGGGCGCCAACAGTGACGAGGCGTGCCGGACCTATTTCCCGGACCATGAGCCGGTCCCCCACGCCGCTTTCGAGGACGCCTTCGAGGCGGTGAAGCGCGGCGCCTGCGCCCTGGCCATGATCCCGGTGGAAAACTCCATCGCCGGGCGGGTGGCCGACGTCCACCACCTGCTGCCGTCCTCGGGGCTCAAGATCGTCGGCGAGCGGTTCAAGCCGATCCGCTTCCAGCTCATGGCCAATCCGGGGACACGGCTGGAG
>JBDTIW010000267.1:0-5026 GCA_039936215.1 Caulobacteraceae bacterium
CAGACCTTCCTCGACGAGGGGGGATTCGCGGGCTAATCGAGAGGCGTCCCATCATGACTCCCCACGCCCCGATTCTCGCCAAAAGGACCGCCTTCAAGGGTGAGCGGCAATACCTCGACCTGCTGGCCGAGATCATGGCCGGCGGCGTGCGGCGCGGCGACCGTACCGGAACCGGGACCCTGAGCGTCTTCGGCCGCCAGATGCGCTTCGACCTGGCCGCCGGCTTTCCTCTGCTGACCACCAAGAAAATGCACTTCAAGTCAGTGGTGCTGGAGCTCATCTGGTTCCTGGCCGGCCGCACCAATGTGCGCTGGCTGCAGGAGCGAGGCTGCACGATCTGGGACGAGTGGGCCGACGCCGAGGGCGAACTCGGCCCGGTCTATGGCAAGCAGTGGCGCTCGTGGGCGGCGCCGGGCGGGCGGACCCTCGACCAGATGGCCGGCGTGGTCGCCGGCATCCGCGACGATCCCGACAGCCGCCGTCACATTGTCACGGCGTGGAACCCGGCCGATGTCGAGGCCATGGCCCTGCCACCCTGCCATTGCCTGTTCCAGTTCCACGTGGCGAACGGCAAGCTGTCCTGCCAGCTCTACCAGCGGTCGGCCGACGTCTTCCTGGGCGTCCCCTTCAACATCGCCAGCTATGCGCTGCTCACCCATATGATGGCGCGCGTGACCGGGCTGGAGCCGGGCGAATTCGTTCACACCCTCGGCGACGCCCATCTCTATCTCAATCATCTGGACCAGGCCGCTCGCCAGCTTGCCCGCGATCCCCTTCCCTTCCCGACCCTGCGCCTGGCCACCAAGACCGATCTCTTCGCCTTCGCGCCGGAAGATATCGCCCTGGAAGGCTACCAGGCTCACCCGGCGATCAAGGCGCCGATCGCGGTTTGACGGCGCGGCCCCCGCCCCCGCTCCTTACTCTGGGCCCCGTGGCGCGCGGGGCGAACGGCGTCATCGGCCGGGCCGGCGGCCTTCCCTGGCGCCTCAAGTCGGACCTCATACGCTTTCGCGACCTCACCTTGGGCAAGCCGGTGATCATGGGCCGGGGGACCTGGGACAGCCTGCCAAGAAGACCCCTCCCCGGCCGCACCAACATCGTTCTCAGCCGCGACGGATCCTTCGCGGCGCGGGGCGCGGTGGTGTGCGAGGATTTCTCGCAAGGTCTCCAGATCGCCCGCGAGCAGGCGCTCGAAGACGGCGCGGACGAGGTGTGCGTGATCGGTGGCGCGGCTCTGTTCGAGATCGCCCTGCCGCGCGCCCGCCGCATCTATCTCACCGAAGTGGACGCCCGACCCCAGGGCGACGTTGTTTTTCCGCCCTTCGATGAAGCCGATTGGACCGAGATGCGCCGGGAAGCCTCCCCCGCCGGTCCCGATGACGATCACGCTTTCGTCTTCCGCGTCCTGGAACGCGGGCCATAGCCGGATTTCCTGACGGTTTCGTTCACTTCGGGTTCAGCTTGCCTGTGGGAGTGTTTGTCGTCAGGATTGAACCCATTCCGTGAGAGACATCGAGATGCCCATGCGCAAGACATTGAAAGCGGCGACAACGGCGGTGGCCCTCGCGGCGGTGACGGCGTTCGTCGCCGCGCCGGCCTTGGCTCAACACGCGGGCGGCGGTGGCCATGGCGGCGGCGGAATGGCCGGCGGTCGTGCGGGGGGCGGAATGGCCGGCGGTCGTGGCGGCGGCATGGGCGTGGCAGGCTCCCATCAAGCGTCCGGAGGGTTTCGTGGTGGTGACCGCGAAGGCTGGCGTAACGGCGACCGCGACGGCTGGCGCGGGGGCTGGGGCGGTTGGCGCGGCGGCTGGCGCGGCGGCTGGGGTTGCTGCGGCTGGGGCGGCTGGGGTTGGGGTTGGGGCGGCTACCCCTGGTTCTGGGGCGGCGTCGGCTTCGCCACCGGCGTGGCCCTCGCGGCGCCCTACTACGACAGCTATGACACTTACGACTATGGCGCGGCGCCGCCACCGGCCGCCGACAACTACAACTGCTCCGCCTGGCGCTGGGACCCCGCTCAGAACAAATATGTCCAGGTCCGCGCGGCCTGCAACTAGGAATTGTTGAGCCGGCCTCGGATTGCCGAGGCCGGCTATTCGACGACGTCGAGCAGTTCCACCTCCGGGCGGCCGGCCATGTACGGCGCCATCTTGGCGCCGAGTTCGCGGAAATGGTCCGTCCCCCGGTGGGCGGCGAGCGAGTCTTGGTCCTTGTAGAGTTCAAGCACCTTGTAGGTGTTGGCCTCGGCACGGCTCCTGGTCAGTTGATAGGTCAGGTTGCCCGGCTCGTTCGCCCTGACCTTGGCGGCGAGTTCGAGAAAGATCGCCTCGAACTGCGCGCTCTTGCCGTCCTGAACCTTCAGTGTCGCCACCACGCCGATCATGCCTCGCACTCCCTTTCGCCGCGTCGCTTAGCGCCGCGCATTCCCGGCATAGGCGACCCATGAGTGGCCGCCCACATGCCGCGCTTCCAGAACATCGTCGTCGACTCGAGCGGCGCGGCGAGCCCTGAAGACCGCGCCCGATAACGCCAGGATCACCGAGGCCATCAGGGCGGCCGCCACCACGACGGCGGCGAGAATGACCGCCATCATCGCGCCGATGGCCGCCACCGCCGCCCAGGCCAGGGCGCCGGCGAACCACGCCAAGGCGCCGAACACCGACCGCTTCGTCGGGCGTGAACCGATATTGCGCCGTTCCATGATCATTCCTCGCTTCCACCGAACGCCGGAAAAACCGATACTTCGCCGCGCGCCCGGCGATCGTCAACCACGCCCGCGTCGGAATAGGGGCGCTTCATGGAGGCGGCATGAGAGAATCTCGCCGGGGAGAGGCCCGCTGGAGCTTCTGGATCGATCGCGGCGGCACCTTTACCGACGTGATCGCGACCACCCCGCGCGGCGCGGAGCGCACGCTCAAGCTGCCTTCGAAATCGCCCGCCTATTCCGACGCGGCGGTGGAGGCCATGCGCCGCCTGCTGGACCTCGCCGCTGACGCCCCTTTTCCGGCGCAGCGCGTGGCGGCGATCAGGATGGGGACGACGGTCGCCACCAACGCCCTTCTGGAGCGCACCGGCGCCAGGACCCTCTTCGTCACCACCGCCGGCTTCGCCGACGCTCTGGTCATCGGCAACCAGACCCGCCCGCGCCTCTTCGCCCTCGACATCGTCAAGGCCGCCCCGCTGCACGCCGGTGTGGTGGAGGCGGATGAGCGCCTGGCCGCCGACGGCGCGGTGGTTCGACCGCTGGACGAAGCGGCGTTGGCGCGGGCGCTGGAGGCGGCGGTGGAGGCCGGCTTCGAGAGCGCCGCCATCGCCTTTTTGCACAGCGACCTCAATCCCGACCACGAGCGCCGCGCCGAGGCCATCGCCCGGGCGGCTGGGTTTCCTTTCGTCGCCGTGAGTTCCGAGGTCTCGCCGCTCCCCCGCTTCATCCCGCGCGCCGAAACCACGGTGGCCGACGCCTATCTTACCCCGCGCCTGCGGGCGCATGTTCAAGACCTGGAACGGGCCGTGGCCGGGACCGATCTCTACTTCATGACCTCCGGCGGCGGTTTGGTGCGCGCAAGCGCCTTTCGCGGTCGCGACGCCGTCGTTTCCGGCCCGGCGGGCGGCGTGGTGGGGGTGGCGCGAACGGCCGTGGCGGCGGGGACGGCGGCGGTGCTGGGCTTCGACATGGGGGGCACATCCACCGATGTCTGCCGCTTCGCCGGGACCCTGGAGCGGCGCGACGGCGCGGTGGTGGCCGGGGTCAGACTGCGCGCGCCGATGCTGGACGTGGAGACCGTGGCCGCCGGCGGCGGCTCGATCCTCTACTTCGACGGCCTGCGCGCCCGGGTGGGACCGGCCAGCGCCGGAGCCGACCCGGGCCCCGCCGCCTACGGCCGGGGCGGCCCGGCCACGGTGACCGACGCCAACCTGGTCTTGGGCCGCCTCGACCCAGCCTTCTTCGCCCCGATGTTCGGACCGAACGGTGATGCGCTGCTCGACCTTCCCGCCGCCCGCCGGCGGTTGGGCGAGCTTGCCGCCGCCATGGGCCTTCCGAGCGCCCAGGCCGCGGCCGAGGGCTTCCTCGCCGTCGCCGTGGAGCAGACCGCCGGGGCCATCCGCCGCATCTCCACCGAGCGCGGCTTCGACCCGCGCGCCCACGCCCTCGTCGCTTTCGGCGGCGCGGCCGGCCAGTTGGCCTGTCAGGTCGCCGAGGCGCTCGGAATCGACGACATCCTCTGCCCCCGCCGGGCCAGCCTGCTGTCGGCCTGGGGAATCGGTCAGGCGAGGATGCGCGCCTCGCGCCAGGCCGGGCTCGAACGGGCCCTCGACGCCGCCGGCCTGGCGGCGGCAAAGGCCGTGGCGGAAACGCTGACCGCCCGGACGCGGGCCGATCTGGGCGATCAGGGCGCGGCGGCGGGCGCGGTGACAACGACGCTGCGGATCCGCTACGAGGAGTCGGACGCGGCCCTGGCCGTGAAGCCGGAAACCCTCGCCGAGGTCGTCGCCGCCTTCGAAGCGGCCCACCGGCGGCTGTTCGGGTTTGTCGAACCGGGCCGCGCGATGATCCTGGCCAGCGTCGAGGTCGAGACGCTGGAAGCGGGCGCCGATGAGCGGGCGCCGCCCTCCCCGCGGCCCGCCCCGAAGATGGCCCCGATGGGCGCCGGGCAAGCCTTCGTCCTCGCCGACGCGCTCACCGAGCCGATCGACGGACCTCGTCTCATCGTGCGGGGCGACACCCAGATCTGGCTCGCCGCCAACTGGCGCGCCGCGCCGGCAAAGGACGGTCTCATACGCTTGAGGCGGACGGCCCCCGTCGCCTCCCGCCCCGTCGCCACCGACGCTCCCGATCCGGTCACCCTCGAACTCTTCAACCGGCGGTTCATGGGCGTCGCCGAGGCCATGGGCGCGGCCCTAGAGCGCACGGCGCGCTCGGTGAACATCAAGGAGCGGCTCGATTTCTCCTGCGCCCTGTTCGACGCCAAAGGCGATCTGGTCGCCAACGCCCCGCACATGCCGGTGCACTTGGGCTCCATGGGGGCCA
>JBDTIW010000268.1:0-11377 GCA_039936215.1 Caulobacteraceae bacterium
AGGGGGAATGGCGCCAGTCGGAAGCCGACCGCGCCAAGCTCGACGGCCTCTATGAATGCATCCTGTGCGCCTGCTGCACCACCTCGTGCCCGAGCTACTGGTGGAACCCGGAGAAGTATCTGGGCCCCGCCACCCTGCTGCAGGCGCGACGCTGGCTGGCCGACACCCGCGACGAGGCGGCCGGCGAGCGGCTGGACGCGCTCGAAGATCCGTTCAAGCTCTATCGCTGCCACACCATCATGAACTGCGCCCAGGTCTGCCCCAAGGGCCTCAACCCCGCCAAGGCCATCGCCGAAATCAAGGCGGAACTGGTGGAGCGGGTGGTCTGAAACGGAAGGAGGGTTTATTGCTGAGTTGCGTTTCAGCCCTCACGCTGGGCGGTCACGCGCGGGCTCAGGTGAAACTCTGCAATTTCGATCATATTGTTCGCGACCACGACAGTGTTCGACTGTACTTTGAAAAACGAACCCAGTGGCCGGATTTCAGCATAAGGGGGGGTGGCGTTGCGATAGCGGGGATCACGGTACGGGATAGTGTGATCGCGGAAGTCCTGCCGGCGGAAGATACCCGGGAGGAAGTCAGGCGTCGGGTGGCGAGGCAGGGTGAGGAGCATCTTACTTTGAGAGAGGGCGATATCGTTGACCAAGCCGTCTGGCCGCCGGAGAGCGAATGTTACGGCTAGGTTGTTCGTCTCGGTGACGACGGGACCCTCGGCTTCGATGCGAAGGCCACTGATCATATGCCGGGGCATGGCGAGCCCGCCGCCCGCGCCGAGGAGTTCATTCCAGTGGGAAAATGATCAGGTCGCCAACTTCAGTCCGCACCAGCGCTGAAAGTGCCGATAGTCGCCATCGCTGGCGATCAGCGCCACGTCCGCGTCGATACAGCACTGCGCGATGAGGGTGTCGGCCAGCTTCGCCTTAAGCCCTTTCTCGATGACGAGGCGTCGATTGTCGCCAGCCCGCTCCCAGAAACCGGGCGCTATCGGCAGCAGCCGGGCGCCCAGCATCAGATCGGTGAAGGTCGCGACGCGGAGATGTCCCGACATGAGTTCGGTCTTTACCGGCGGCGGCAACCAAAGGGTGTTGGCGCGTAGAGCTTCGCGGATGAGCGGCCCGTCCGGTGTCCGCGCGCCCTGCAGGAAGTTGATGAGACTGCTGGTGTCGGCGGCGATCAACCGATTATGTTGCCCCGTTCGTTGAACTCCCGATCCTCGCGAAGCGCCTCAAGGTCGATATCGAGCTTCACCTTGCCCTCCAGCGCGAGCATCCGGCGTGACCACGCGGCATGCGCCAAATGCTCCAAGGCTTGTCGCAGCGTCTCGGTGACGCCTTCACCCGTAGACGCCTGGGCCGTCGCCAGAAGATCGGTGGGCAGAAACGCGGTGATCTTTCGCATCTCGGTCATACGGTGGAATTTGCCGTATCTATGAGACGGCGTCAATTGCCGTTCAATCATTCCGTTGACCCCATCGCCGTTTCTCGGCATCCCAATCGCCATGAACGAGACCGTACGCGGCGTGGTAGTCGTCGGTGCAGGCCACGCTGGCGGGACGGCGGCGGCGCTGTTGCGGCAGTACGGCTACGCCGGGCCGATCGCTCTGATCGGCGAAGAGCCCGTCGCCCCTTACCAGAGACCGCCGCTGTCCAAGGCCTGGTTGAAGGGCGAGGCGGACGCCGACGCCTTGATGTTAAGACCGGAGGGATTCTATGCCGAGACCGGCATCGACCTGATCCTGAACGCCCGGGTGACAGCTATCGACCGATCCGGCCGCGCGATCAGCCTCGCCGATGGACGAACGCTTCCCTATGACACCCTGATCCTCGCCACCGGGGCCCGCGCCAGGACCCTGGACATTCCCGGCGCCGATCTGGCCGGCATCCTGACCCTGCGCTCGGCCGCCGACGCCGAGGCCCTGAAGGCCGCCCTTGGCCCCGGCAAGCGGATCGCAGTGATCGGCGGCGGCTACATCGGCCTGGAGGTGGCGGCATCGGCGCGGGCCCTGGGCGCGGAGGCGGTTGTCATCGAGCGCGAGCCGCGCATTCTGGCGCGCGTCGCCTGCGAGACCCTGTCGACCTTCTTCACCGACTATCATCGCGCCCAGGGCGTCGCCTTCGAGGTCGCCGCCCAGGTCGAGGCCTTCGAAGGCGAGGCCGGCCAGGTGACGGGCGTGCGCCTGGGTGATGGCCGCACGATCGCCTGCGACGTGGTGCTGGTCGGGGTCGGCGCGCCGCCCAACGTCGAACTGGCCGCCCAGGCCGGGCTGGAGTGCGTGGGCGGAATCGTGGTCGATGAGCAGTCCCGCACCGCCGACCCGGCCATCTTCGCCATCGGCGACGTGACCCATCGTCCCCTGCCCCGTTACGAGCGCATGTTCCGCCTGGAAAGCGTGGCCAACGCTCTTGAGCAGGCCAGGCAGGCCGCCTGCGCCATCGTCGGCCGCCCGGCCCCGGCCCATGAGGTGACCTGGAACTGGTCGGACCAGTACGACCTGAAATATCAGTTCGCGGGCCTGCCCTTCGAGGTCGACGATATCGTGGTGCGCGGCGATCCGGCCGGCGCCAAATTCGCCGTCTTCCATCTGAAGGGCGACATCGTCCAGGCGGTGGAGGCGATCAACGCCGGGGCGGAGTTCATGGGCGGTCGCCAGCTCATCGCCCAGCGGCGGCCGATCTCGCGCGCGAGGCTTGCGGATATGGCCGTTTCCATGAAAGAGGTCGCCGCCTGAAAGGCGCGGCGCGGGGAGTCCATGGCCAAGATTATCTACATCGAACACAACGGCGCCGAGCACGTCATCGATGTGAAGACCGGCCTTTCGGTGATGGAAGGGGCGGTGAAGAACAACATCCCCGGCATCGACGCCGACTGCGGCGGGGCCTGCGCCTGCGCCACCTGCCATGTCTATGTGGACGAGGCCTGGCGCGGCAAGACGGGCACGCCGTCGGCCATGGAGGAATCGATGCTCGACTTCGCCGAAAACGTCGAGGCCAATTCCCGCCTCTCCTGCCAGATCAAGGTCAGCGACGAGATCGACGGCCTGATCGTCCGCATGCCCGAAAGCCAGCACTGACGCCCGCGGATATTTCCTCCGTCCCCTTCTTAGGAAGGCAGGAGGCCCTTACCGCGAATTAACTGGCGCCGGCGCGCCGCCCTTGCGAGCTAGACCGCTCGCATTGGAGCCGGCGCATGGATTTCGGAATCGCCGCGGCGCTCACTCTGGCCGCCTTGCAGCCCACCGGCGCGACCGCCCGTTCGCCGCAAGCGTCGGCGGAGGCCTCGAAGGCGGTCACCAGCTATCCGCCCGCCTTCTTCGCCGCCGCCCAGCCGACCACCGCCTTGGACATGGTCGCCCTTCTGCCGGGTTTCACCTTCGACCGGGGCGACAACGTACGCGGCTTTGGCGGGGCGGCGGGCAATGTGCTGATCGACGGTGCCCGCCCGGCCTCCAAGGACGATGGCCTCGACCAGATCCTCAAGCGCATTCCCGCCTCGTCGGTGCTGCGCATCGATGTCATCCGGGGCGGCGCGCCGGGCATCGATATGCAGGGCAAGACGGTTCTGGCCAATGTGGTCCGCCGCACCGACGGCGGGGCCAAGCTGACGGTGAGCGCGTCGGGCACGCGCGCCTATGACGGGCGGCTGGTCGGGGCGTTCAAGGTCGAAGGGGCGGCGCGCTCGGGCGCTGCCGATTACGAGGGCTCGTTGCTGATTGGCGACGGCTTCGACGACGGCGCGGGCGACGGGCCGCGCACCCGCGCCGACGCGGCGGGAAACATCCTGTTCACCGCCGCCGAAGTCCAAAAGGCGATCGGCCATAATTATAAGGCGACCGCCGCGGTGGAGGCGCCGTTCATGGGCGGCAAGCTGCGGATCAACGGATCGATCTCCCTCAATCCCTACGACTCCACCACCGACGACGCGTTGACCCCGCCGCCCGGCCAGGAGTTCGATCACTATCGGGAAAATAGGGACACCGCCGAGGTCGGCGCGCGCTTCGAGCGAGCCTTGGGTCCACGCACCAACCTGGAGGTCTTTCTCCTTCAGCAACTGGGCCGCGATCCGGTCACCGACGACTTCATGAGCGACGCGGCGGCGGCGGCGATCACCGGCGACGACCGGTCCGATCTCTTTACCTTGCGCAAGACCACCAGCGAGAGCATCGCGCGGGCCAGCGTCAAGTATGACGCCAGCAAAAGGCTCTCCTTCCAGTTCGGCGGCGAAGGCGACTTCAACTGGGTGCGCGACCAGACGACCTTCATCCAGAACGGCGCGCCGGTCGCCCTTCCGGCGGCCAACGTCCAGGTGACCGAGGCGCGCGGCGAGGCGTTCGGCACGGCCACCTGGCAGGCGCGCCCGAACCTGACCCTCGAAGCTGGCCTGCGCGTCGAGGCCTCGCGGATCGCCGCCACCGGCGACGTGGTGAGCGCCCGCACCCTGATCTATCCCAAGCCGCGCGCCGTGGTTACCTGGTCGCCGGACGCCGCCGATCAACTCCGCCTGCGCGTCGAGCGCGAGGTCGGCCAGCTCAATTTCGACGATTTCAGCGCCCAGAGCGCCAACCTGAACACCGGCACCGTCCATGCCGGCAATCCCAACCTCGATCCGCAACAGGACTGGGTGGTCGAGGCCGCCTACGAGCGGCATTTCTGGGGGGCCGGCGACGTGACGGTCACGGCGCGCCATTTCGCCCTCACCGACGTGGTTGACAGGGTTCCCATCCTCGATCCGGCCGGCGCCTTCGACGCGCCCGGCAACATCGGCTCGGGAACCAAGGACGAGGTCGCCTTCACCCTCACCCTGCCCACCGACGCTCTGGGCCTGAAGCGGGGACTGCTCACCGGCCAGGCCACCCTGCGCCGCTCAAGCGTGATCGATCCAACCGTCGGCCTTACCCGTCCCATCTCGGGCCTGCACCCCAACGACTGGGAGATCCATTTCACCCAAGGCCTGCCGCGCTGGAAATCCATCTGGGGCTTCGACATCTTCGGCCAGTGGCGGGAGACCTATTACCGGTTCGATGAGATCGACACCGACAAGCTCAAGACCTATGTGATCCTGTTCGCCGAGTACAAGCCTCGCCCCGACCTGTCGTTTCGCGCCGAGTTGGACAACGCCGGCGGTCGCGGCTTCGAACACGCCCGCGAGGTTTTCCTTGGTCCGCGCAATATGAACGGCCTCGCCTACACCGACGTGCGTGATCTCCACACCGGGCGATTCGTCTATTTCCGGATTCTCAAGATGTTCGGCTGAGAGGTCCCTTTCGCCGCTCGCTCCGATCAGGCCGGACGCGGGGCGATGAGGGCGCCGTAGAGATCGGGGCGGCGGTCGCGGAAGAAGCCCCAGGCGGCGCGGTGGGTGGCCAGAAAATCAAGGTCGAAGCTCGCCATAGCCAATCCCTCGTCATCACGCCCGCGTTCGGCGACCAGATCGCCGCGATGGTCGCAGATGAAGCTCGAACCGTAAAACCTCTGGCCGCCGCCGGGATAGCCGAGCCAGGGCTCGAATCCGGTGCGGTTGGCGCCGACGACCGGGATGACGTTGGAGACCGCGTGCCCCTGCATGGCCCGCCGCCACGGCGCGGCTGTGTCCAGGGTGGGATCATGCGGCTCGCCGCCGATGGCCGTGGGGTAAAGGAGCGCTTCGGCCCCCATCAGGGTCATGGCCCGGGCGGCTTCGGGATACCACTGGTCCCAGCAGATGCCGACGCCGATGCGCCCGAACCTAGTCTCCCAGACCCGAAAGCCGGTGTCGCCAGGCCGGAAATAGTATTTCTCCTGATAGCCCGGTCCGTCGGGAATATGGCTCTTGCGATAGACACCTAGCGGCGCGCCGTCGGCGTCGATCACCACCACGCTGTTGAAATAATGCGGTCCCTCGCGCTCGAAGATGGAGACCGGCAGGACGACGCCCAGTTCGGCGGCCAGGGGGGCCAGGGCGGTGACACAGGGATGCTCGCGCCAGGGATGAGCCTTGGCGAACCAGCGCTCCTCCTGGGCGATGCAGAAATAGGGACCCTGGAAGAGTTCGGGCGGCAGGATCACCCGAGCCCCGGCGGCGGCGGCCTCGCGGATCATCGCCGAAGTTTTGGCGATATTGGCCGCCAGATCGTCGCCATAGGCGGTCTGGATCGCGGCGAGGTGAATCATCCTGGACATCACGCCGGCTCCTGCTGGCTGATGCAGTGAAACGAACCGCCGCCGGTGAGGAGGGCGCGGGAGGGCAGGCCGATCACCGCGCGATCCGGAAAGAGCATCTCCAGCGCCTCCATCGCCAGAGGGCCGGCGCGGTCTTCATAGAGGGGGACGATCACCGCCTGGTTGGCGATCAGGAAATTCATGTGCGAAGCCGGCACGGTGTGATGATCGTCGTCCCTGATCCGGCCCGGCGAGGGAACGCGCGCCACCTTGAGGCGCTCGCCCGCCGCGTCGGTGTAGCCGGCCAGGGCGCGCGCCGCGGCGTCATAGACGGCGGCGTTGGGGTCGTCCAAACCGCAGGCCATGGGGCAGGCGACGACGCCGGGGGCGACGAAGCGGGCGAGATTGTCGACGTGGCCGTCGGTGTGGTCGTTCATCAGTCCGTCCCCCAGCCACAGAAGTTTGCGCGCGCCCAGCGCTTTTGCCAGCGCGGCCTCGGCGCTGGCTTCCCGCCAGCCGCGATTGCGGTTGGGGTTGAGGAGGCATTGGCGGGTGGTCAGCACCGTGCCCGCCCCATCGTGATCCAGGGCTCCGCCCTCCAGGACACAATCATGGCGGGTGAGGGCGGCGCCTGCGGCGCTCGCGATCGCCTCGGCTACCGTCTCGTCGCCCGCCAGCCGATACTTGCCGCCCCAGCCGTTGAACCGGAATGCCGCCGCTTCGCCAGGACCGGTGAAGATCGGGCCGATGTCGCGCAGCCAGATGTCGCCGAACTCAGCGGCGACGATGTCGATCCCCGCCACGCCTTCCAACCGCTCGGCCGCCGCGTCCGCCGCCTCGGCGCCGCGCACCATCAGCTTTACGGCCTCTCCACCCGGTCCCGCCAACGCCAGCGCCAGCGCCGCCACCTCGTCCTGGGCGGGTTCGAGGTTGTCTTCCCAAAGCGCCGCATGGCTCGGAAATCCCACCCACATGGCGCGGTGAGGGAACCACTCGGCGGGAACGGGTGGGGTCATTTCAAATCGAGGGCGAACGCCGCCTCGGTCTGGGCCCGCACCTCATCGACCGTGACGCCCGGCGCCAATTCCTTCAGCGTCACCCCGCCGCCCTTGCGGTCGATGTCGAACACGCCAAGGTCGGTGATCAAGAGATCGACCACGCCGGCGCCGGTGAGGGGCAGGGTGCATTGCTTCAGGAGTTTCGGCGCGCCCGACTTTTCGACGTGATCCATGACCACCACTACGCGGCGCACCCCGCCCACCAGATCCATGGCCCCGCCCATGCCCTTGACCATCTTGCCCGGCACCATCCAGTTGGCCAGGTCGCCGCCTTGCGAAACCTGCATGCCGCCGAGGATGGAAAGGGCAATGTGGCCGCCGCGGATCATGGCGAAGGATTCGGCGCTGGAGAAATAGGACGAACCGGGAAGCTCGGTGATGGTCTGCTTGCCGGCGTTGATCAGGTCGGCGTCGGCTTCGCCGTCGAAGGGGAAGGGTCCCATGCCGAGCATGCCGTTCTCGCTCTGCAGGGTCACCGACATTCCATCTGGAATATAGTTGGCGACCAAGGTCGGGATACCGATGCCGAGGTTCACATAGAAGCCGTCGCGCAGTTCCTTCGCCGCGCGGGCGGCCATGTCTTCGCGGGTCCAGGCCATCAGGCGGGCTCCTTTTCAAGCCGAGGTCGGGTCGTGACCCGCTCGATTCGCTTTTCGAAGTCAGCGCCCTGAAAAATGCGGTCGATGAAGATGCCCGGGGTGTGGATGGCGTCCTTGTCCAGCGACCCGACCGGAACCAGTTCCTCGACCTCCGCCACCGCGGCCCGCCCGGCCGTGGCCATCATCGGGTTGAAGTTGCGCGCCGTCTTGCGATAGACGAGGTTGCCCTCGGCGTCGCCATTCCAGGCCTTGACGATGGAAAGATCGGCGGTGAGGCCGCGCTCCATGACATAGGTCTCGCCGTCGAAATCACGCACCTCCTTGCCCTGCGCGACCAGGGTGCCGACCCCGGTCTTGGTGAAGAAGGCCGGAATGCCGGCCCCGCCGGCGCGGATGCGTTCGGCCAAGGTGCCCTGGGGATTGAACTCCAGTTCCAGCTTGCCGGACAGATAGAGCTGCTCGAACAGCTTGTTCTCGCCGACGTAGGAGGAAACCATCTTGTCGATCTGGCCGCCCTCGAGGAGGAGTCCCAGCCCGAAGCCGTCGATCCCGCAATTGTTGGAGATGACGGTGAGGTGTTTCGTGCCGGCTGCGCGGATGGCGGCGATGAGGTTTTCCGGTATGCCGCACAGGCCAAAGCCGCCCGACATGATGGTCATGCCGTCGAACAGCAGCCCCTCCAGGGCCTCCGCCGCGCCGTTGCAAACTTTCCGGACCATGGCCGCTTCCTACAATGCACGATAAGGCGCCGTCCTTAGGCCTTAAGGGCGCGGATATTCAACCGCCCAGCACACAGGCCGCCAGGCCGTCCCGCCGCACCGTGCCGGAGCGGGCGTCGATACGGCCGGTGCGGCGGCGCACATAGGGACCAGGGTCTTGCGCCTTCCACTTCAGGGGGCTGGGCAGGATGGCCGCCAGGCGCGACGCCTGGGCGGCGGTCAGGCCGCTGGCGCTGGTGTGGAAGTAGCGCTCCGAGGCCGCGTCGACGCCATAGAGGCCGGGACCCATTTCGACGGTGTTGAGATAGACCTCCATGATTCGCCGCTTGCCCCACAGGGCCTCGATAAGCACGGTGAACCAGGCTTCCAGGCCCTTCCTGACGTAGGAGCGGTCCGGCCACAGAAACACGTTCTTGGCGGTCTGCTGACTGATCGTCGAACCGCCGCGGATGCGCCCCGGGCGAGTCTCGTTGTGTCGCAAGGCCTTGTCGATGGCGTTGAAGTCGAAGCCGTGGTGCCGGCAGAACCGCGCGTCCTCCGAGGCGATCACGGCGCGGGTCATCGCCGGTGCGATTTGCGAGATCGGCGCCCAGCGATGCTCCAGGCCCCGCCCCTGCAAGGACCGTTCGATCATCAGCACGGTGATCGTCGGCGGCACGACGCGGTAGATGGCCACCCAGAGCGGCGGCACGATCAACATCGCCAGCAGAATCGCGACCACCAGATTGCGCAGGAGGCGCAGCAGGGCGCCGGGACGACCGCGGGCAGAGGGCTTAGGCATCGCCGCTTTCTAGCGCCTCGCGGCGGGTGGGTGCTAGGGATGGCCGCCGCTCCCCGAGCGGCCCGGCGAAAAGGATGCGCGCGAGGTGGATGTCAGAGCGGCCGTCGAGCGGCGAATATCGGTGCGCGCCTTCAAGCCAGACCCGGTGGAGGGGACCGTCGTGCTGGAATTTCTCAAGGCCGCCGGCCGCGCGCCTTCGGGCGGCAATCTCCAGCCCTGGCGGGTCTATGCCCTCGCCGGCGAACCCCTGGCGCGGTTCAAGGCCCTCGTCGCCACGACGCCCATGGAAGAACCAGAATACGAGGTCTATCCGCCCCATCTGTGGGAGCCGATGCGCACCCGCCGCTATCAATGCGGCGAAGACATGTACGCCGCCATCGGCATCGGACGCGAGGACCGACCGGCCCGGTTCGCGCAACTGGCCAGCAATCTGGATTTCTTCGGCGCGCCCGTAGGTCTGTTCTTCTGCCTCGATCGCAAGGTGGGGCCGCCGCAATGGGCCGACATGGGGATGTTCATGCAGACGGTGATGCTGCTGGCCGTGGAGCGCGGTCTCGACACCTGCCCGCAGGAGTTCTGGGCCCGCTATCCGCGCACCGTGGCCCAATTCATCAACCTCCCCGACGACCATATGGTCTTTTCCGGCATGGCCCTGGGCTGGCGCGACGAGGACCACCCCATCAACGCTTGGCGCACCCGCCGCGACCCCTTCGAGGTCTGGGGTGAGATGCGGGGATTTGAGGACTAGGGCCGGCCCAGCCGCTATGGCGGGTGCGGCGTGAACGCGCGCCAACATGGGCTTTACATCCGCCAGCATCCGCGCAATGGGTGTTTTCAAGGTCGGGCCGACCGGTGAAACGGCGCCCGCGCAGGGAGTATTCCATGGCTGCAAAGCTTTCCGGCGGCGGGGGCGGCAAGTTCGACCTCGGGCAGAACAGCGACATGAACGTCACCCCCTTCGTGGACGTGATGCTCGTGCTGCTCATCATCTTCATGGTCGTCGCGCCCTTGGCGACGGTGTCCATCCGGCTCGATCTGCCGCCGGCCAAGGCGCCGCCCCCCAACGCGCACGACAAGCCGCCGACGTTCATCTCCATCCAGGACAGCGGCCAGATTTTCGTCTCGTTCGGCAAGTCGGACGTCCGGCCATCGTCGATGGATCGCCTGGGCGCCGATCTCGCCGCGTCCCTGGCGGTGGCCGATCCGACCAGCCAGCAGGTTTTCATCCGCGCCGACCGGCACGTGCGCTATCGCCAGTTCATGGATGTGATCAACCAGCTCCAGCTCGACGGCTACTTCAAGGTCGGCTTGATCGCCGAGGATCTCGGCGGCGGCTGACAAGATCGCCCGCAGCGCCGGGCGTGACGTTGACTTGACGGGTCGTCCTGTTATAGGCCTGCCTGTCTCGCCCGCGGGTCCGCTCGCGGGCGTTGTCATTTTGCGTTCCCTATCTTCCTTTTCTTCAAGTCCAAGGCGCCAAGCGATGTACGCTGTGATCAAGACCGGCGGCAAACAGTACCGGGTCCAGGTCGGCGACCTGCTCATTGTCGAAAAGCTCGACGGCGAGCCAGGCGCCAAGATCGCCTTCGACAAGGTGCTGATGATCGGCGAGGGCGCGGCGGTGACGGTGGGCGAACCCACCGTGGCCGGCGCCTCGGTCAGCGCCACCTTAGTGGAAACCCGCAAGGGCGAGAAGATCAAGGTGTTCAAGAAGATTCGCCGGCAGGGCTACCGGCGCACGCGCGGCCATCGCCAATACCAGTCGGTGCTACGGGTCACCGGCATCGCCGGTGGCGGCAAGAGCGAGACCTGGGACGGGACCGTGGATTTGACCCCCCTGGCCACGCTCAACGCCAGAGCCCGCAATCTGGCCCGCGGCATGGAGGCCGCCGAGGCCAAGCGTTCGGCCGACAAGCCCGCCAAGGCGCCCGCCAAGATCGTCAAAGCCGCCAAGCCGGCGCCGAAGAAGGTCGCCGCCAAAATCGAGGCGCCGAAGGCCGCCGCTAAGAAGGCCGCAACCAAGCCGGCCAAGAACGCGCCCGTGAAAACCAAGGCTCCAAAGGCCGCGGCGCCAAAGAAGGACGCG
>JBDTIW010000269.1:0-3330 GCA_039936215.1 Caulobacteraceae bacterium
GATCCTCTCGCAAAGCGGCCTCAACGTCATCGCCGCCAATGATCTGGCCGACGGGGCGGAGAAGATCGTGGCGGCGGTGCGGGCGGCGGCGTAGGCGCGAGGCTATCTAGGGAACCGTCGCCGCCAGCCACAGGCGGTCGGCGGCGGCGCGCAGTCGCCGATCGCGGGTCCACAAAGAAGCCGGGGCGGACAGTTTGGCCGCTGTCAGCAATTGGGCGTCGACATAGCCGATGCCGAGTCCAAACAAGCCATGCCCTTCGATAAAATCCAGTACTTCGCCGTCAGTGGCGATCGCTGAGAGTGGCAAGCGCCGTAGCGCCTCCAATACGGAATGCCGGTTTTTCAGATTGCCCAGCGCCAGTTCGCCGATGACGCACGGGTGAGTCAGAACCTGTCCGGCATCGAGGAGGCCGACGAGATCCTTGTCGGTGCTACGCAGATGGTCGATCCAGACGGACGCATCGACCAGGATCACGCGCGTGCCGACCGCCGGCGGCGGACAGGCTTAAGATCGGGCTCGCTGCCGCCCAGCCGCGCCAACCTCCGCGCGCTCTCGCGCTCGATCAGGGCCACCAGGCCGGCGCGAACGATCGCCGCCTTCTCGGTCAGGCCGGTGTAGTCGCGGGCTTTCGCCAGGAGCTCGTCATCAAGCGCCAGTGTGGTTCGCATCGCTATTCCCTTCATCTCCCCGCACGAATATCGCATCGATCGATGTCGTTTTCAATGCCGTAAGATCGACCACGGCCGGTTCGCGCGCGCGAACGCGTTCCGCGCCGAAAGTGGCCCATTCCTCACCGCGACAACCGCGTTCGCCTTCGCAAAGCATGCGTTTGTCACCGCAATGCACCGCAAAACATGCAAAGTGCATCGCTGCAATGCGCTTTGCGCCTTCCGGATTTCGCCGCGTTTTCCCTTGCAGCCTTGGAAATTGCATATTGACATGAGTCAAGAAAATTGCAATATGCATATTTCAATTATGCACCCAGGCGCGGCTCGCCGGCCGCGGCGGGATAGACTCGGAGCGCTCGATGAAAGAACCCCAATCGCCCATCCGCCTTTGCGATCGCCCGTCCATGCCCTAAAGGGTCTCACCGCTTGCCGCCACGCCTTTCAGGTCAAAGGAGCCCGCGTGAACTGGACTGAACGCTCTCTTGCCGCCGCCGCGCTCGTGGCCGTCGCCGCCTCGCCCGCCCTCGCCGCGCCCGACGGCGCCCTTAGCTTCGCCGCCTTTGTCCAGGTGTGCGGGGCGACGCATGCCGACTATCAGGCCGTCCTCGCGGCGGCCGACGCCGGTGGTTGGAAGACCACCCAGGTCAAGGCCGACCCCTTCCCGGGCGTGACCATCGCCGACACCCTCGCGCGCGACAGTAGCGCCGGCGGATCGGCCCTGACCCTCCATGCCTGGCGCGGCGCCAAGGGGGCCGTCCAGGTCAGCGAATGCACGGTCAGGATCGCCAAGGCCCGGTTCGCCGACATGCAGGGCGCCGCCCAGGCCTGGCTCGGCTTCGCGCCTCGGTCGGCCACGGCCAAGAAGGCGACCTTCATGTTCGCCGACGAGGGGGCCGCGCACAGAGCCCTGACGAGCGCCGACCAGGAGGCCGCCGCCGCCGGGGCGGGGATGCAGATCCTGTCGGTGAGCGGCGATGAGGACGGCGCCATCCTGAGCGTCCTGAAGATCAAGAAATAGCCAGCCACCGGAAAGTCCAGAGAACGCATGTCCATTCTCATCGGCAAGCAGACCCGTGTCATCTGTCAGGGCGTCACCGGGGCGCAAGGCACGTTTCACACCGAGCAGGCCATCGCCTACGGCACGGCCATGGTCGGCGGCGTCTCCCCCGGCAAGGGGGGATCGACCCACCTGGGCCTGCCGGTGTTCGACACGGTCGGCGAGGCGGCGGCCGCCACCGGCCCCGACGCCAGCGTCATCTATGTGCCGCCGCCCTTCGCCGCCGACGCCATCCTCGAAGCCATCGACGCGGGAATCGGCCTGATCGTCTGCATCACCGAGGGCATACCAGTGGCCGACATGATCACCGTCAAGCGCGCCCTGAGCGGCTCCAAATCCCGCCTGATCGGACCCAATTGCCCCGGCGTCCTTACCCCCGGGGCCTGCAAGATCGGCATCATGCCGGGCAATATCTTCAAGAAAGGCTCGGTCGGCGTGGTGTCGCGCTCGGGCACCTTGACCTATGAAGCGGTGTTCCAGACCAGTCAGGTCGGCCTTGGACAATCGACGGCGGTCGGCATCGGCGGCGATCCCGTCAAGGGGACCGAGTTCATCGACATCTTGGAGATGTTCCTGGCCGATCCGAAGACTCATTCCATCATCATGATCGGCGAAATCGGCGGCGCGGCCGAGGAGGACGCGGCGGCCTTCATCGCCGCCTCGCCCGTGAAGAAGCCCATGGTCGGCTTCATCGCTGGCCGCACCGCCCCGCCGGGACGCCGGATGGGCCACGCCGGGGCCATCGTCTCGGGCGGCAAGGGCGGAGCCGACGACAAGATCGCCGCCATGGAAGCCGCCGGTATCCGCGTCGCGTCCTCGCCAGCGGCGCTGGGAAGCACGCTGGTGGATGTGCTGAACGGGCGGTGAGGGCGGCAGCGGGGGTGTCCGGGAGCCCCAACTCGCAAGCTGGGCGGGCGCGCATACATTGAGAGGTGGCGCGATCGCGCGCCCAAAAGGCAAAAGACGGATCATGGCGGATGACGCGGGACGGCTGAACGAGGTTCTGGCCGAGACCTCTTTTCTCGGGGGCGGCAATGCCCCTTTCGTAGAGGATCTCTACGCGCGCTGGGCGGGCGATCCGGCCGGCGTCGACCCGTCCTGGCGAGCTTTCTTCGCCTCTCTCGCCGACCGTATCGATACCGCGCGCGCCGGCGCCCGGCGGCCGTCGTGGACTCCCGAACCGGCGGCGACCGCCCAGATTTCCTCGGCCGACCCGCTCCCGAGCGCCCAGGAGGTGCGCGCCCGCACCCTCGATTCCCTGCGCGCCATCATGATGATCCGCGCCTATCGGATGCGCGGCCATCTGAAGGCCAATCTCGACCCGCTGGGGCTGGCGGTGACCGCCGGCGACGCCAGCGAACTCGATCCCGCCTCCTATGGGTTCGCGGAGGCCGATTTCGACCGTCCGATCTTCCTCGACTTCGTGCTGGGCATGGAAAGCGCGACGCTGCGCGAGATTCTCGCCCTCTTGAAGCGTACCTACTGCGGCACGATCGGCGTGCAGTACATGCACATCACCGACCCCAGGGAAAAGGCGTGGCTGCAGCGGCGCATCGAGGGCTGGGACAAGGAGATCAGGTTCACCCGCGAGGGCAAGATCGCCA
>JBDTIW010000270.1:0-3605 GCA_039936215.1 Caulobacteraceae bacterium
CGATCACCTGGCCTTCGAGCAGCAGGCCTTCCAGGCGGGCGCTGACCAGGCCCTGTCGCAGTTCGTTGAGAACCAGGGCGCCGCCGACCAGGATCGCCAGGCCCAGCAGGTTGAGGACAATGATCAGCCGGCCCAGGCGCGAGCCCAGCGGCCAGCCGCCGCGGCGCGGGTCGGCGGGGCGCGCCTCGCCCGGTCTCCGACCGGCCTGGCGCGTTTCGCTTTCAGGATTCGCGGTAACGGTATCCAACGCCATAGAGGGTCTCGATCGCGTCGAACTGACCGTCGACCTCGCGGAACTTCTTGCGCATGCGCTTGATGTGGGAATCGATTGTGCGATCGTCCACGTACACCTGATCTTCGTAGGCGGCGTCCATCAGGTTGTCGCGGCTCTTCACGAAGCCGGGGCGCTGGGCCAGGGACTGCAGCAGCAAAAATTCAGTCACCGTCAGCCGCACCGGCTTGCCGTCCCACAGGCAGTCGTGGCGAGCCGGGTCCAGCGTCAGGCGCCCACGCTTGATCGCCTTGGACGCCGAGCCGGCCCCGCTCCCCCCGCCGGCGTCGCCCTCCTCGGGATTGGCGCGGCGCAGCACCGCCTTCACCCGCTCGATCAGCAGGCGCTGGCTGAACGGTTTGTGGATATAGTCGTCGGCCCCCAGGTTGAAGCCGAGGATTTCGTCGATCTCCTCGTCCTTGGAGGTGAGAATGATCACCGGCAGGCTGGTGGTCTGGCGCAGGCGCCGAAGCACCTCCATGCCGTCCATGCGCGGCATCTTCACGTCCAGTATGGCCAGATCCGGCGGATCGCTCTCCAGGGCGGCCAAGCCCGAGGCGCCGTCGTAGAAAGCCTTCACCTTATGCCCGTGGCTCTCCAGGGCCAGGGAAACCGAGACAACGATGTTCTCGTCGTCGTCCACCAGGGTGATTTTCGCCATGAATTGTCCAGAGGTCCTTTTGGCCCCGCCGCGCAAGACCTAATAGTCAAAGCGCGTCTCTTCAAGCAAACGGGACGGTCTTGCCATCCTCGCCCATGGCCCGACACCGTGGCGCCAATGGGGCGCCGGCCGCCCGGACGCCCGCCAGGAGTAGCAATGAGCCGATCCTTTCCCGCCCCTGGCCGTCTTGCCCGCGCCGTGCCCGCCCTGGCCGCCTGCGCCCTGGCCCTGGCCGGGTGCGAGGGCGCCGGCGCGCCCACCGACCGCGAGGTGTGCTGGCGCGCAATCCCGGCGCGGGGCGGCCAGCCCGTCTTCACCGTCTTCGCCAGGGGGGTGACCAGCCTGGACGATTGCGCGGCCGAACTCGAGGCCCTTCATCTCCAGGGCGCCCCCCGCGCCGACGGCGCGTTCCAGGGCTATTTCATCTTTATCGACGCGCGCGAGGTCGCGTCATCCACCGGTCTCAAGGGATTCCACTATCCAATCTTCCAACCCGCCCAGCGCCGCGAAATCGACGCCGACCTGCGCGGCCTGATCAAGGAACGCAACGGCGCCCTGCCGACCGCCAGCGATTTGGCCGTGGAGCGGCGCTGAACGGGGGTCGGGCCTACCCCGGCGCGGAAATCATCCTTTCCAGCCGTTGGCGAATAATCGCCTCGGCCTCGGCGATGATGCGGCCGATGAGGTCGGCGCAGCTGGGCAAATCGTGGATCAGGCCCTGCACCTGGCCGGCCGACCAGATGCCGTGGTCCGGATTGCCGCTCTCGTAGACCACCCTGCCGCGCGCCCCAGCCACCAAGTCGCGAACCGCCTCGAATTTAGCCCCGCCGCGCTCCAGTTCGACCACCTGTTGGCTGATGGCGTTTTTGGCCACGCGCGCGGTGTTCCTCATGGTCCGGAAGATCAGCTCCGTGGACCGCTCGTCGTTGGCCACCATCTGCTGTTTGACGTTGTCGTGGATCGGCGATTCCTTTGTCGCCATGAAACGGGTCCCCATGTTGATCCCGTCGGCGCCAAGGGCCAAGGCGGCCACCAAGCCGCGGGCGTCGCCAAAGCCGCCTGAGGCGATCATCGGAATGGCGATCTTGTCGGCCGCCGCCGGAATGAGGATCAGGCCCGGCACATCGTCCTCGCCCGGATGGCCGGCGCACTCAAAGCCGTCGATGGACAGAGCGTCGGCCCCAAAGCGCTGCGCCGACAGTCCATGGCGCACCGAGGTGCATTTGTGTATCACCTTGATCCCGTGCTCGTGGAAATGGTCGATGTGTTCTTGCGGCTTGTAGCCGGCCGTCTCGACGATCTTGATCCCCGCTTCGACGATGGCCGCCCGATATTCGGCGTAGGGCGGCGGCTTGATGGCCGGCAGGATGGTCAGGTTCACCCCGAACGGCTTGTCGGTCATCTCGCGGCAGCGGGCGATTTCGCGCGTCAGATCTTCCGGTGTCGGCTGGGTGAGGGCCGTGATGAAGCCGAGCGCCCCGGCGTTGGCCACGGCGGAAACCAGGCCGGCGCGGCCCACCCACTGCATGCCGCCCTGGGCGATCGGATGGTCCACCCCGAACATCTCGGTAAAGCGCGTCTTGATCATCCAGCCTCTCCGAACGGGTGTTTGAAAATTCACCAAGGCGATTTTGCCATCGCGCCGCGACTTCGGCAATCACACCATGGTTATCGCTGATCGAAGGGAGGCGGCGAAGGGTGAACCAAGCTTCATGGTCACCCTGAGTGCCCCATCGAGGGTTGCGTCGGAACCTCGTGGCTAGGCGCCAACGGCCTGGGGGCTGTCCGGCTCACCGAGGGGGCAGCCGTTCCGCGTCAGGCGAAACCGCGCCGAGGCCTCATAGACCGCACGACGCACTCGCATGATCGACCCCAGCGGCTGGTGGTCGGCCAGGCCATGCCACGGGCTGAAGCAGAGCGCGTCGTTGATCATCGGCTGGCGCCCTTCGTTCCAGGCGTCCTGCGTCGGGACGGTCAGCCTGGCGACGGGGATGTAGGGGCTGACGTCCTCCGGCCACGACTTATGAGCATCCTCGACTGGCATTTCCTCAAGGTTCGTGGATAGCTGAACCACGAACTCCCATTCGCCGCCTTGGCCGGCGAAGAAGGATCTCACCGCCTCGCGCAACCCATCGGGCTTGTGGTGAAGATCGACATGGACGCCGGTCAGCGCCATCAGTTCGGGGCTGATCGGCCGAACCCCCACCTTGGCGATATGGTCGCCGTAGCGCAGCGGGACCAAGCTGAAATAGCTTTCGCCCAGGACATTGGTTTCCGGTTGGCCCCCCAGACCCCGTAAGACAACGCTGTCGCCGCCGGCGGCTTCCACAAGGTGCTCAAGGCCTTGCAGGGCCGCCGACAGCACGATCTTCAATCCCTCCGCCTTGTCGGTCGTGCTCGCCAGCAGCGCAAGATTGGCCAAAAAGGCCTTGGCGTTGGGGGAAACGAAGGCCTTGCCGTTGACCAACACGAAATCCTGCGTCCGCGCGGCATCGGCCCTGGTCAGGCGCGGGCCGTCCACGCCGAACACCTTGATGGCCAGCCCACGCAGGCTTGATACCCTGTCGTCGAGAAGATCGCCGGGGCTGGTGGAGAACCTGAGGATGGCCTCATGGCGCCCCGGTTTGGCGAACAGGCCCTGCGCCAGGACGGGTGGCAAACCCTCGGGCACGA
>JBDTIW010000271.1:0-5694 GCA_039936215.1 Caulobacteraceae bacterium
TCGGCATCGCCCTAAAACCTCTTGGTGATGCTCGCCCCGATCAGGCGAGGGTCGAGGGTGAACACGTTGGTGGTGAGGGCGGTGTCGTCGCTGTTGATGAAGGCGCCGGTGATCGGCGACTGGTTGAACAGGTTCTTGACATAGACCTCGACGATCAGTCCGGCGGTGGGCTTGGCAACGGTGAGGCGCAGGTTGACGTTGTACCAGCTGTTCAGCTTATCGATCGGGTCCTGATAGACCCGCGCCCAGGAGGAGGACTGGTAGTAGAAATCCCCGTGCAGGTCGCCGACCCAACCGTTCGGCAAATTGAGGTTGAAATCGGCACCAAGCGACTGGGTCCAGTGAGGCTGGTTCGGCAAACTGTGTCCCGACAGATCGGCGAAGAAGCCGATCCCGCCGTTGGCCAGGACCGACGGCGGCGCGGTGCTGATAAAGGTGCCCGGGCAGACCTGAGCCAGGCCGCTGAAGTCCGGTTGGCCCGTCGCCCGGTTCTGGGCGAGAATGCCCTGAACGTAGGAGAGCAGCACCACGCAGTTGGACGGTAACAGCTCATTTCCCTTGAACACCGTATAGAGTGGATTGCCCTGAGTGCGGTTCTCCACGTCGATAGATTTTGAGCCGTTGGCGATGGAGCTGCCCTGATAGCCGGCATTGTAGGTGAAGCGCAGATTGTGGCTCGCCTGCCAGACCGATTCGAACTCCGCCCCCCAGACGTGGGCGTTGAAGTTCTCGTTGATCGCGGTGCGGTCCTCGATCTGCGAGACCTGATAGCCCTTGTAGTCGTAGAAGAAGGCGTCGCCGTTCAGGATCAGCGATCCGCCCAGCAGGGTGTTCTTGGTCCCCACTTCGAAGGCGTTCACATATTCGGGCTGGAAGGTGGCGGGAAAGGCGGTCAGCACGACCGGCGGCGGCTGTCCGTTAACGCCCATGGTCTCAAGGCCGATACCCGGCGGATTGGCCCCGCCGCCCTTGTAGCCGCGATTATAGAAGGCGTAGACCAGGGTCTGGCTGGTGAATGGCAGTTGCGGCGTCCAATCGACGCCCAGCCGCCCGGTCGCCGCCCCCCAATGCTGCTTGATATCGCCCGTCACGGGATAGCCGCCGGCGGCCGTGCCGCCATCGCCTGACGGGCCGCCGCTGAGCAGGGCCTGCGACGGAATCAGGGTGAAATCCTTATTGTCGTCGGTATAGCGGAATCCTGCGGTAAATTTGATCGTCGGGCTGAATTTGTAATATATCTCTCCGAACGCCGCCGTGGAGTTCACCTTATATGGGTTTTGACTCAGGAAATAGTTGTGACCGAGATTGTTGAGTTGCCCGAGTGGATTTGGATCGATATATATGCAAGCATTGGTATCGCTCGGCGACACTGTCACTCTTTGACCCGGTCCGAGGTTGCATTTCGTGAAGTCGGCGGCATAGTTTCCAACGCCCCTAGATTGGGAAATTGCAGACAATATATTAAAAAATACGTAGTAATCTTCTTTGGTTTGATAATATAGATAGTTTCCGCCGAAGCTGAAATTCAATGGTCCATCAAAGGAGGATTGGAGGCGGAATTCCTGCGAAAATTGCTTGCTGGTGGCGTTGGATTGGTCAACCCCGACAATGGACGACGAACATCCAAGTTGGGGATCGCAGTAGACGCCTCCCGGGACAATGGGTGGCGTATTTCTACCATTAAAAAGTCCATGCAATCCGTCGGTGCTATTAAACACGCCGGGGACGGTGTTGAATCGATTGTAATCTTCTTGCGAAAAATACTGATCGTGATTGTAGCCGGTCTGCGACGTAAGCGTCAGGTGATCGGTCAACTGATAGTCGAAGTTAAATTCCAGAATATCGGCCCGGGCCTTGTAGACGGGGTCGAACTGGGAGGCGATTTCACGCAGGTTCTGGGACTGGGTCAGGCCTCCGTAGGGATCGACCGGCTTGAGCAAGGTCACAGGTTGGAAGCCCATGCCGGGAACGCGCGTCTGGCCGATCAGGGCCGTCGATTGCACGGCGGCGAGGACGAACGGGATCGAGAGGCCGTTGGGCGTGCCATAGGCGTCGGGCGAATAGAGGGACGCGTCCTTGCAGCCCTGGCTGAAGAAGGCACTGGCCACGGGGCTGAGGTTCTGGATGTCGCCGATCGAGGTCAAGCCCGGATCGTGGGTGCAGAGCTGCTTGGTGCTGCGGGAGCGGTTGTCGTCCTCGTTGAAATGCTCCCAGACGAAATTGCCCTTCAGCCGCTCGGTGGGCTTGAAACCCAGGGTGACGCGGGTGGAATAGAGGTCGCGGCCGTCGATGGCGTCGCCGGTGATCGAATTGAAGGCGTAGCCGTCGCGCTTGGTCCACGAGCCGGCGATCCGCAGGTCGAGCTTGTCGGTGGACAGAGGGAAGTTGAGGAAGCCGCTGAGCCGCTTGTCGCCATAGGTCCCGGCCTCGCCCTTGAACTGGCCCTCGAAGACGTCGGTCGGCTTGGCAGAGATGACGTTGACCGCCCCGGCCGTGGCGTTCCGGCCATAGAGGGTGCCTTGCGGCCCGCGCAGCACCAGAACCTGATCGACATCGAAGAATTCCTGTTCGAACAGCCGGTTGCGGATGAAGGCGGTGCCGTTGAAGAGCACCGACACGCCCGGATCGGTGGCCACCGACACCGCTTGGGTGCCGATGCCGCGGATGGTCAGGTTGTAGCCGCTAAAATTGGTCTTGGTGAAGCTGACGTTAGGGATGGCCTTCAGGAGGTCGGGGCCGCCCTCGATCTTCTGGGTCTCCAGGGATTTCTGCGAGAAGGCCGAGATGGCGATCGGCACCGTCTGCGACCGCTCCTCCTTGCGCTGCGCGGTGACGACCACCTCCTCCACGGCGGTGGCGCCCGGTTGCGCCGCGGCGGCGTTGCTCGCCACCTTCTGCTGGGCGCAGGCCAGGCCGGCGGAAAGCGCCAGGGCCGCCATCGAGACGCCGGCGACCAGACCTCCACACGCACGCACTCGTACCGACATAACGCCCTCCCATTCCGCCAGATCCCCCATGGACTTGGCTGGAATGCGCTCTAACGCCGCTTGGTTGGTTCACGAGGGCGCCGGCGGCGACGGCGCTTCTCTTGGCGTCAAGGAAGCCGTCATTCACGAACCTGTCAATAGCAATTGACGCGGGGGCCGATTTTACGGGCCGATTTTCTAAAGCAGGGTGGGCAGGAGGCGGGCGGCCAGGCGGCGCACCGATTCCCGGTCGCGCCCCAGCATGTCGCGCAAAGGGCCGCCGATCATGGCGTCGCCAAAGGCGCACAGGGTGATGAAGAGCAGGGCGGAGGGAATGTGGCGGGGCGCCTCGCCGCCGGCGGCGCGCACCTTGTCGTCCACGGCGGCGACCAGTTCGCCGACCGCTTCGCGCACCGGCTCAAGATGTTCATAGCGGTTGGACACGGCGATCCAGGCTGCCAGTTGGGCCGCGCCGCCCTGGTCGAAGGCGTCGAAGACGATATCGACCAAGGTGCGCGGGGCGCTCTCGTCGGAGCGGACATGGGCGACGGCGCTTTCCAGGGCCAGGGCCAGATCCCTGACCATGACCCCCATCAGGGCCGATTGAAGCTGGGCGGCCGAACCGAAGTGGTGAATCAGGTTGCCGTGGGTGATGCCGATCTCGTGGGCCACCGCCTGGAGGGTGACGCCGTTGGGGCCGTGGGCGATGAGCAGCCGCCGTGCGCAGGCCAGGGCCTCGGCGCGGGCCTCCTCGGGCGATCGCCGGCGCCGGAGGGCGCGGCGCGGTGTCTCCACATCCATCTCAACCGTCATGGCGGCCCCACCCTATTCATATTTCCGTCAATAGGGATCATGGCCCGGTTCCCCCTCCGATGCAATCGCGGCGAAACGGGAACGGGCGGCGCTTTTTCCGGCGGCTGGGGTATTGACACAACATCTACTTACATCGATGTAGATATGATCGAAGTTCCGCCCGCCCACTTCGCTCGCCCGCGAGACACGCCATGACGCAGAGCCCCTGGACACCCGCCGACCTGACCGTCCGGCCACGCGATCTTTCCTTTGGCCGCGGCGCGCCAGAGGGCCGCTGGTGGCTGGCCGGCGATCCGGTCGCCACCGCCTTCTACAACGCCCTTTCCGCCACCTTCCCGCTCGGCGAGCGCTTCTTCATGGACAGCGTGCGGCGGTTTCGCGGCGACGTCCCGCCGGCCCTGAAGCCTCAGATCGCCGCCTTCCTGACCCAGGAGGCGATGCACACCCGCGAACACATCTTCTTCAACAAGCAGATCGCCGACCACGGCTACGACATGGCGGCCATGGAGGTGCGGACCCAGGCGCGGATCGACTTCGCGCGCCGCTTTTCGCCTCTGGAGCAACTGGCCGCGACCGTGGCGCTGGAGCATTTCACCGCCATCCTGGCCCACGGCCTGCTGGCCGATCCGCGCCATCTGGCCGGCGCCTCGGAGGAGGCCAAGGCCATGTGGCGCTGGCACGCCATCGAGGAGGTCGAACACAAGGCGGTCGCCTACGACACCTTCCTGGCCGCCGCGCGGACCATGCCGGCCTGGCGCCGGTGGGCCACACGGGCGGCGACCATGGTCATCGCCACCTGGCTGCTGTTCGGCGGCGTCGGCGGCAACATCGCCGACCTCTTCACCGCCGATGGGATCAACCGGCCGGCGACCTGGCGGCGACTGTTCGGCTTCCTTCTGATCCGGCCCGGCATGTTGCGCCAGGTGATGGGCGGCTACCTGGCCTTCTTCCGCCCCGGCTTCCACCCCTGGCGCCGCGACGACCGCGCCCTGATCGCGCAGGCGGAGCGCAGCCTGGAGGCTTACAGCCTGGGCGTGATGGCGTGATTGGGCCGCATGGCACACGGACGACCTAGCGGCCCACCTCGGCCAGGGCGGCCTTTTCCCATTCCAGGAACTCCGGAGTTTCCAGCAGGCGTTCGGCATAGGCGCCGGCGCCGCCGAGGTCGCCGAAATCCGAGAGGCGTACGCCATAGCTGCGAAAGCGCGTCGCGACGGGAGTGAAGAAGGCGTCGGCGATCGACCAGTCGCCGAGGAGGAAGGGGCCGCCGAAGCGGCCGAGCAGGAAGCTCCACAGCGCCACCATGCGACGGACGTCGGCGGCCGTGGCTTCCACGATGGTGAGCGTGGTGCGCAGGGAAAGATCCATGGAGCACTCGCCGCGCAGGGAATGGAAGCCCGAGTGCATCTCGGCCGCCGCGGCGCGGCCCAGGGCGCGGGCGATGGGGTCGGCGGGCCACAGCTTCGCATCGGGAAACTTCTCGGCCAGGTATTCGCAGATGGCCACGCTGTCCCAAACCGTCGCCTCGCCGTCTTTCAGCACCGGCACCAGGCCGGACGGCGATCCGGCGGCGACCGCGTCGGTGTGGGTGGTCAGGGCGTGCAGGCGGATGTGGGTTTCGGTGAACGCCGCGCCGGTGCGCCTCAGCGCCAGCCACGGCCGCATCGACCAACTCGACCATACCTTGTCGCCGATGAGAATTTCCATCGCTTCTCTCCCTTTAGCCGCGAAAGGCCGTTCCATAGCGCAAAGCCCGTGGCTTTGCGGCCCGGCGCCGCTACAGTCTCAAAAAAAATCGCCAGACGCCCGCCGGGAGGGACAAGCTTGAGCGACACAGCCAGCGACATGGCCTTGGGGGCGCGGGCGCCGCTGTTTTCCGACCGCTACAAGAGCGTCGTGCTAGGCCTGCTGGTCG
>JBDTIW010000272.1:0-10182 GCA_039936215.1 Caulobacteraceae bacterium
TGATCATGCGCGCCGAGGCGCGGGATCTCGTCTTCGACGGCGAGCGGATGACGGGGGTGAGGGCGGCGACGCCGGACGGCCCTATGGAAATTCACGCCCAGCTCGTGGTCGGGGCCGACGGACGTCACTCGACGGTGCGCCAGCGCGCCGAGCTCGAGGTTCTGGACCTGGGCGCCCCGACGGACGTGCTGTGGATGCGCCTGCCTCGCCGCCCGGGCGACGCCAACCTTCCGCTGGGCCGCATCGACGCCGGCCGCATCCTGGTGATGATCGCGCGCGGCGACTATTTCCAGTGCGGCTATGTGGTGGCCAAGGGCGAGTACCAGACCATCCGCGCCGCCGGGCTGGAGGCGCTGCGCCGATCTATCGCCGTCCTGGTTCCCCAGATGGCCGATCGGGTGGCGGCTCTGGCCGATTGGGACGATGTGAAGCTCCTGACGGTAAGCGTCGATCGGCTGAAACGCTGGTCGCGGCCGGGATTGCTGTGCATCGGCGACGCCGCACACGCCATGTCGCCGGTCGGCGGGGTCGGCATCAATCTGGCCATCCAGGACGCCGTCGCCGCCGCCAACATCCTCGCCGCGCCATTGGCGCAGCGGCGCGTGACGCTCGGCGATCTGGAAGCGATCCAGCGGCGGCGCGAGCGGCCCACCCGGCTAACGCAAGCCATTCAGATCTTCATCCAAAAGCGCGTGATCGGACCCACCCTGGCCGGCGCGGATACGCCCAAGGCGCCGTGGCCGGTCAGACTGCTCAACCGCTTCCCCATCCTCCGTCGCATCCCCGCCCGTGTCGTCGGCCTGGGATTACGGTTCGAACGGGTGGCGACCCCTGACGTCCATCGGGTCTGACGTGCGAACCTCGCGAAGCGCCGAAGTCTATTGTATCCCCCGCCCATGGTCCGTTTGCGGGGATTGAGACTTTGGCTGGCGATCGCGGCCGGCGGCTTGGCCGTGCTGGTCGTCGCCGCACTGCTGATCTGGCGCGACGACATTCTCGAAGCCCTGCTCGATCCCAAGCTGCCCTACGAGGTCTACAAGCCCCCGCCGGCTCCCGACTACGCCAAGGCCTCGGCCTGGGCGCATCTGCCGACGGCGGCGCGGCCGAACAGCCGGCCGGCGGATGTGTTCTTCGTCCATCCCACAACCTTCGACGGCGGCAAGAACTGGAACGGCCCGATCGACGATCGCCGGTCGGCGGCGCTGCTGGAGAAGGTCATGCTCCCCAACTACGCCGCGCCGTTCGCCGGCGTCGGCCGCGTGTTCGCGCCGCGCTACCGCCAGGCCAGCCTCTACACCTCGCTCACCCTGTTCGACGACGCCATCGAGGCGCGGGAGTTCGCCTATGGCGATGTCCGCGCGGCTTTCGACGAATTCCGCGACCATCTGAGCCAAGGCCGGCCGTTCATCCTGGTTGGGGTGGAGCAGGGGGGCGCCCTGGCCGCCCGCCTGCTGCGCGAGGAGATCGCGGCCGATCCGGCGGTCAGGAAGCGGCTGGTGGGCGCCTATCTGATCGAGACGGCGGTTCCCGCCGACGAATATGGCTCCGAATCCACCATTTCCGCCTGCGACGGGCGAGATCAGGCGGGCTGCGTGGTAGCGTGGATATCGGTGGGGCGGGGCGAAATTGGTCGTGCCCTGCGCATCCTCGATCGAACCGTGGTGTGGAACGGGCGCGGCCACCTCACGTCCCTGGCCGGGCGGCCGGTGCTGTGCGTCAATCCGTTGCTCGGCCTTGCCAACGACGCCGATGCGCCCGCCAGGCTCAATCTCGGAGCGGCCAACGCCACCGGCCTGGAGTGGGGCGCTCGGCCGGGCTTCATGGCCCGCCAAGTGGGCGCCCAGTGCGTGGATGGCGTCCTGCGTGTCACCGCGGCCCGCTCGGCGTCTCTGCGGCCGACCGGCGATTGGGTCGAGCGGTTGAGAGTCCGTGGATACAACCTCTTCTACGCCGATCTCGCGGCCGATGCGCGGCGGCGGACGGCGGCCTATCTGGCCTCGCATTGAGGCTATTTCGACACTTCCCCTAACCGGCCTCGCCCAGGGTGGAATCGGCGCGCCAGTCGAAAAGTTCCTGCAAGACGCGTATCGCCGCGCCTCGCGGTGAGGCGAGCGTCGGGTCGCGGGCAAGGATGAGGCGCGCGTCGTCTGCGGCGGGGGCGATCAGGTCGCGATGGGCGACCGGATCGGCCAGGCGATAGGCCGGAAAACCGCTCTGTTTGAGGCCAAGGGGATCGCCGCCGCCGCGCAACTCCAGATCCCGCTCGGCGATGACGAAGCCGTCGTCGGTGCGGCGCAGGATGTCGAGCCGGCGCCCCGCGATCTCCGAAAGCGGCGGATCGTAGAGGAGGACGCAACTGCTTTGCCCCGCGCCGCGCCCCACCCGGCCGCGCAGTTGGTGCAGTTGGGCCAGGCCGAACCGCTCGGCCTGCTCGATGATCATGATGGTGGCGGCCGGCACGTCGACTCCCACCTCGACGACCGTGGTCGCCACCAGAATGGCAAGACGGCCTTCCGCGAAATCCGCCATCACCGCGTCTTTTTCGGCCGGCGGCAGGCGGCCGTGGACCAGCCCGGCCTTGTCGCCGAACAGCCGTTGCAGTTCCAAGTGTCGCGCCTCGGCGGCAGCCAGATCGACGAGTTCCGATTCGGCGACCAGCGGGCATATCCAGAAGGCCTGGGCGCCGGCCGCGACCGCCTTTTTCAGTCGTGAAACGACTTCGGCGAGGCGCGGCATGGGGGCGGCGCGGGTCGCCACCGGCTTGCGGCCAGGAGGCTTCTCGTCCAGGCGCGACACATCCAGATCGCCGAACACGGTCAGTTCGAGGGTGCGCGGGATGGGCGTGGCCGACATGGCCAGCAGATGCACCCCTTCGCCCTTGGCCTGGAGACGGGCGCGCTCGGAGACGCCGAAGCGGTGCTGTTCGTCGATCACCGTGAGGCAAAGGGCCGCGAAGGTCACGTCGTCCTGGAACAGGGCGTGGGTGCCGACGATCACCGCCGTCTGGCCGGTGGCGATCTCGGCGAGCTTGGCGGCGCGAGCCGCGCCGTTGTCGCGGCCGGTCAGGAGAACCGCGCCCACGCCCTGGGCGGCCAGCGGACCGGCGAGGGTCTGGAAATGCTGGCGGGCCAGGATCTCTGTGGGCGCCATCAGCGCCGATTGCCGTCCCGAAGCGGCCACATCGATCATAGCCAGCATGGCCACCGCCGTCTTGCCGGCCCCGACATCGCCCTGGATCAGGCGCGCCATCCTTTGGCCTGAGGCGAGGTCGCCCCGGATTTCACTCAGGCTGCGGACCTGCGCCCCGGTCAGCCGAAAGGGGAGGGCGTTCTCGGCCTGATCGGCGAATTTGGCCGGCGCGATGGCCAGGGCCGGCTGGGCGCGGCGATCCCACTTGCGCCCGGCCAGGGCCAGCTGGTGGGCGAGAAGCTCATCGAAGGCGAGGCGCTGACGATGGGGCGTATCCAGCGACAGGTCGGCTTCGGTGACGGGATGGTGCAGGGCGCCGATCGCCTCGCGCCAGCTCGGCCAGCCCTGGCGCGCCAGCCAAGCGCCGTCCTGCCATTCGACGAGGTCGGGGGCGCGGTCCAGGGCTTCCAGAGCGAAGCGGCGCACGGCGCGCGACGGCAGGCCGGCGGTGGCCGGATAGGTCGCCTCCACGGTCGGCACCTCGTCCGCCCGTCCGGCGGGAAGCAGATAGTCGGGATGAACGATCTGAAGCACCGTCCCATAGAAGTCCCGTTCGACCTTGCCGCTTACCACCCGGACGGCGCCGACCGGATGGGCCCGTTCCAGATGCGGCCCGTGGCCCTTGAAAAAGACCAGGGTGATGAAGCCGGTGTCGTCGAAGGCGCGAATCTTCCAGGGCGTATTGGCCCGCGCCGGTCGCTGGTGCGATTCAATGGTGACGGTGAATATCTGAACGAGGCCTTCCATGGCCCGCGCCGCCTTGGCCGGCTGGCGGCGGACCAGAGCTTGTGGGCACACGAAGAGCACGTCGCGCACGCGGGGGCCGGCGACGCGTTCTAACAACGGCGCGACCCGCGATCCCACGCCCTTGAGGGCGGTGACCGGGGCGAAGAGCGGAAACAGAATCTCGGGCCGCATGGCCGCCAGCATAGCCGGAGCCGATCCAAAAAGCGTCGTCAACTCGGCCCAGGGCCGCTATCACGCTGTTGGCGTCTCATTCCCTCGAAGGCCTACCCCGCATGAGCGACACCCCGCCCGACCACCTGGCCACCGACCCGGCCAGTCCCTTTCACGACGCCGCCACGCTGGAACGCGGCGTGGGCGTCCGCTTCAAGGGGGTAGAGAAGACCAACGTCGATGAATATTGCGTGAGCGAAGGCTGGGTGCGCCTCACCGTCGGCACGACTGTGGATCGTCGCGGCAAGCCCATGACCATCAAGCTCCTGGGTCCGGTCGAGCCCTATTTTCGCGACATCGCCTAGCGCCGCTGGCGTTCGCCAGGCGCGCCCTCTATATCCGCGCTCCTTGCATGGATGAGACGAGGCTGAACAGGGTCAGGTTTCGCGCCTGGCGACGCGGATTTCGGGAGGCGGACCTGATTTTGGGCGCCTTCGCGGACAGCTATGCCCGGACCATGACGCCGGCTCAGCTCGACCGCTTCGAGCGCCTGCTCGACGAACCCGACCACGACCTCTACGCCTGGGTCCTGGGAACGGCGCCGACGCCCCCCGAGTTCGATCACGACATCATGGCGCGGCTGCGCGCCTTCCGGCCCGGCGGATAGAACTTGTCGAGGCTCCCAAATTCAAATTTCGTCGCCTCGCCCTGGGCCGGACGCCCCCTCCGTCACGGCGCGAGAAAGAGCGCCGCGCCACCTCCCCCGCTTCGCGAGGGAGGACTGAAGGACGGGCGCGCACTTTTACTCATTCGATCCTCCCCTGCGCCTCTTCGCGGGGGCGCGCGATGCCCCCTTGCCCCAAGGCTTTTCGGGCGTGACGGAGGGGGCGCAAGGCGGCTGCCCGATCCGTCGCCCATCCAGCGAATCTCTACCTAGGCGTCCTCCTGTCCCAGTCCCTCGAAATAAAGCGCGTCGCCACCGCGGCGGGCGCCTTGGAATTGACCAGCGCGCCGGAGGGATTCGACGCCCTGGTCATGGCCGACATCGCTCGGGCGCGGGGCGCCTTGATCGTGTTCGTCGCCCGCGACGGGGCGCGCGCCTCGGCGTTCGAGGGGGCCATGGCCTTCTTCGCCCCGGAGGTCGAGATCGTCGGCTTTCCCGCCTGGGACTGCCTGCCCTACGACCGAGCGGGGCCTTCGGCGGGGGTGGCCGCTCACCGGATGGCAACGCTGACCCGCCTGGCGCGCGGGCTGGACGCCAAGAAGCCGGCCCTGCTGGTCACCACCGCCCCCGCCCTGTTGCAGCGCGTGCCGCCCCGCGTCTCGGTCACCCGCGCCGGGTACGCCGCCGCGGGGGGGGCCAGCGTCGATATCGCCGACATGGAGCGCTATTTCGCGGTCAACGGCTATCACCGCGCCTCGACGGTCTCGGAGCGGGGCGAGTTCGCGGTGCGGGGCGGGGTGATCGATGTGTTCCCGCCGGGCGCGGAAGAGCCGGTGCGGCTGGATCTGTTCGGCGACACCCTGGAATCCATCCGCGCCTTCGACCGCGAGACGCAGCGATCGACCCGCCAGTTGAAATCGGTGGATCTGCTGCCGGTTAGCGAAGCCCTCCTCGACGCCCCGGCCATCGCCCGCTTCCGCACCGGCTATCTGGCCGCGTTCGGCGCGCCGGGCGACGATCCGCTCTACGCCACGGTGAGTGAGGGCGGACGCCGCGCCGGCATGGAACACTGGCTGCCGCTCTTCTACGATGGCCTTGAGACCCTCTTCGACTACCTGCCGGACGGCGCCCTGATCGGCGTCGACCATTTGGCCCGCGAGGCGCGCGACGAGCGGCTGGCGATGATCGCCGACGCCTTCGAGGCGCGCGAACAGACCGAACGCAAGACCCACTACCGCGCCTTGCCGCCCACCGCCCTTTACCTCTCCGCCGAGGAGTGGGACGAGTGGCTTGGCGAGCGGCCGAGCCGGCGCTTCACGCCGTACGCCCGCGAGGGCGCTACCGGCGCCATCGACATGGGCGCGAGGCTTGGCCGGACGTTCGCGGCCGAGCGGGCGCAGGACAGCGTCAACCTCTTCGAAGCCGCCGCCGATCATGTGCGCAAGCTCTCCGCCGCCGGCAAGCGGGTGATCTTCGCCTCATGGTCGGAGGGCTCGTCCGAGCGGCTGGGCGTCATGCTGGCCGACCATGGCCTCAAGAGCTTGTCGCTGGCCCCCTACTGGCAGGCGGCCAAGGCGGCCGACCCGAAGAAACCGCAGCGGGCGGTGCTGCCGCTGGACGCCGGTTTCGAGACCGACTCGTTGGCGGTGATCTCCGAGACCGACATCCTGGGCGACCGGCTGGCCCGGCCCCGCCGGCGCCGGCGCGCCGCCAACTTCCTGGCCGAGGCCTCGGCCCTCGCCCCCGGCGATCTGGTGGTCCACATCGACCACGGCATCGGCCGCTACGAGGGGTTGAAGACCCTCGATGTGATGGGCGCGCCGCACGACTGCCTGGAACTGCATTACGCCGCCGAGGCCAAACTCTACCTGCCGGTGGAAAACATCGACCTGCTTACCCGCTACGGCGCTGAGAGCGAGGGCGTGGCGCTGGACCGGCTGGGCGGCGCGGCCTGGCAGGCGCGCAAGTCGCGGGCCAAGGAGCGGCTGCGGGAAATGGCGGCGGGCCTGATCGCCATCGCCGCAGCGCGCGCCACCAATCAGGTCGAGGAGGTCGAGGCGCCGCATGGCCTGTTCGACGAGTTCTGCGCCCGCTTCCCTTACGAGGAGACCGAGGATCAGCTGAACGCCATCGCCGACGTGCTCGCCGACCTTGGGGCCGGCAAGCCGATGGACCGGCTGATCTGCGGCGACGTGGGATTCGGCAAGACCGAGGTCGCCCTGCGCGCCGCCTTCGTCATGGCCATGAGCGGGCGCCAAGTGGCCCTGGTCTGCCCCACGACCCTTCTGGCTCGCCAGCATTTCAAGACCTTCCAGGACCGTTTCCAGGGCTGGCCGGTGCGGGTGCGGCGCCTGTCGCGCCTGGTCCCGGCCGCCGAGGCGGCGGAGACACGGGAAGGGTTGAAAAAGGGCGAGATCGAGATCGTCATCGGCACCCACGCGGTGCTCTCCAAGCAGGTGGCGTTCAAGGACCTAGGCTTGGTGATCGTCGATGAGGAGCAGCACTTCGGGGTCAAGCACAAGGAGGCGCTGAAGGCCTTGCGCGCCGAGGTGCATGTGATGACCCTCACCGCGACGCCCATCCCGCGCACCCTGCAGATGGCCCTCTCGGGCATCCGCGAGATGTCGATCATCGCCACCCCGCCGGTCGACCGGCTGGCGGTGCGCACCTATGTCACGCCCTGGGACCCGGTCTCGATCCGCGAGGCGCTGCTGCGGGAAAAGTACCGCGGCGGCCAGGCCTACTATGTGACGCCGCGCATCGCCGATCTGCCCGATATCGAGACGTTCCTGCGTGAACAGGTTCCGGAGGTGAAATTCGTGGTCGGTCACGGCCAGCTCTCGCCGAGCCGCATCGAGGACGTCATGGAGGCCTTCTACGACGGCCGCTACGATGTGCTGCTCTCCACCAGCATCGTCGAATCGGGGTTGGACATTCCCACCGCCAACACCCTGATCGTCCACCGCGCCGACATGTTCGGCCTCTCGCAACTCTACCAGCTACGCGGCCGGGTGGGCCGCGCCAAGGCGCGCGCCTACGCCTATCTCACCACCCCGTTCGAAAAGCCGATCACGGCGGGGGCGGAAAAGCGCCTGCAGGTGCTGCAATCCCTCGACAGCCTGGGGGCCGGCTTCCAGCTCGCCAGCCACGACCTCGATATCCGGGGCGGCGGCAATCTTTTGGGCGAGGAACAGTCGGGCCATATCCGCGAGGTCGGAGTCGAACTCTATCAGCAGATGCTGGAGGACGCCGTCGCCGAGCTGCGCGCCAAGCCCTCCGGCCCGGAGGATATTTCCCTCGATCGCGGCTGGTCGCCGCAGATCAACACCGGGGCGGCGGTGCTCATTCCGGAAGCCTATGTGCCGGACCTCAACGTGCGCCTGGCCCTCTACCGCCGCCTCTCCGACGCCGAGCGCAGCGACGACCGCGAGGCCCTGGCCGCCGAACTCATCGACCGCTTCGGCCCCCTGCCGCCCGAGGCCGACCAACTCCTCAAGGTGGTGGCCATCAAGGGCCTGTGCCGCGAAGCCAACGTCGCCAAGATCGACGTGGGGCCCAAGGGCGCCGTGATCGCCTTCCGCGCCGACCACTTCGCCAACCCGGCCGGCCTGGTCGCCTTCATCCAGAAGAACGCCGTCGCCTGGCGCCTGCGGCCCGACCAGAAGGTGGTGGTCAAAGGGGAGTGGGAGATACCGGCGCAACGGCTGGCGGCGGCGGAGCGGGTGCTGGGGGAATTGGCGAGGCTGGCGCGGTCCTAGCGCGGGCTTCCAGCCCGCTCTTGAAACACCGCCTTCAATAGGATCAAATCTCCGCGCTCGACGAGGAGATGATCGTGCGTTCGACCCAACAACTCAGCGTAACCCTTCCCGACGACATGGCCGCGAATGTGCGGGCCAAGGTCACCTCCGGCGAGTACGCCAGCGAGAGCGAAGTCGTCCGCGAAGGGCTGAGAGCGCTTCAGGAGCGGGACCACGCCATTGACGACTGGCTGCGCAATGAAGTCGTTCCGGCGTACGAGGCTCTGAAGTCCGATCCATCGAGCGGTCTTTCCATCGATGAGGTCCGCGCCGGCCTGAGGGAGCGCCACGAACGGCGGCCAAGACCCGCCGGACGTGAGATACCGGATTGTTATCTCGCCCAACGCGCGTGACCAACTGGAGGCGCTCTACGACTACATCGCCGAGGCTGCTTCGGCCCAGGTCGCGTTAGGGTACACCGACGCGATCGTCGATCACATCGACAAGCTGGCCGACTTTCCTCACCGTGGATCGCGCCGTGACGATATTCTGCCAGGGCTTCGGACCGTGGGCTTTCGCCGGCGGGCGACCATCGCGTTCAAGGTGGACAATGGCACGGTGATGGTGGTCGGCGTCTTTTATGGAGGGCGGGACGTCGAGGCGCTTTTGCGAGAAGATTGAATTCAGCGGCGATCGAGATCGATGCGGCCCCAAGGGCGCCGCGATCGCCTTCCGCGCCGACCACTTCGCCAACCCCGCCGGCCTGGTCGAGGTGAACGCGGCGGCCCGCGCTTGAGTGAGGTCAAGGCGCTCGATGGTTTGCCGTATGTGGCCCAGCCAGCCGCGCCTTCGCCAATTCCTCTTCCAGCTTTGCGACCGCGAGATCGGCGAACACATTGTCGGAGTCTTCGATCACTGAGATTTCGTCTTCGTCGACCACTATTCTCCCCAAACTTTCCCCGTCACGCGGCGGTTGTTTCCTCCAGCGCTGCACGGCCGCCGACGCGACTTTAGGTTTTCTGGCCCCATCAGCCCGTCATCCCACGCCAAGATCACCGCAAATCACCGTTATTAACGGTGATCGCGGCCCATTCCAGCCTCGGCTTGAAGGTAGAGTCTCTCGCGGTGTTGGCGTAAAAAGCATCGGATTAGACTGGAGGAATATTTGCAGAATGTCAAATCACAATCCGCTTCTCCGACCTCATTACGCGACCGTGGTCTCCTCCAGCGCGGCGCGGACGCCAGCGGGGTTTTTTCGGATCACCAGCAGATAAGCGGCCAGGGCGCTGTCGAGTTGGGTCCGGCCCTGCTCCAGGTCGCGAAGGCGCCCCAGCGAAAAGCCATAGGTCCTCGCGAATTGCGGTTGCGACAGTCCAAGCGCCTTGCGGGTCTGGCCGACCAGGCGCGCGCCCCGCAGACGCTGGCGCTCCAAGGCGGTGAGCGGGGGATTATCCACGTCCGTCGCCGCGTCCGCCTCGATCTCCTCGCTCGTCGCGGCGATCATGCGCGCGCGATCCTCGGTCGACAGCGCCGGAGGATCATTCGGGTTCAGGGTGAGGCGGGCCATCGGCCTTGATCTCCGCGAAGTGGGCGCCGCGCTTAAATGATCCGTCGGACATCCCCCGGTCGGTATAGACCACCATGCGAAGCATGGCAGTTAGGCGAATCTGGGAAGGCGACAATGACCGCGCTGGT
>JBDTIW010000273.1:0-4686 GCA_039936215.1 Caulobacteraceae bacterium
AATGGGGTCTTTTCTTCCGTTCCCATGCCGAACGACCTGCGCAAATCCGCCGTGATCGCCCATCTTGTTACGGTGATGGCGGCCCTGCCGCTGGGCGTCTCTCAACTGGTTCTACCCAAGGGGACCCTCCGTCATCGCACCGTCGGCTATGTCTGGTGCGCGCTCATGACCTTCACCGCCCTGGTCAGCTTCGCCATTCACTCCATCAATCCAGGCGGCCTCAGCCCCGTTCATCTGTTCGCCGTTCTGACCTTGGTCTCGGTTCCGGCGATCGTCCATTTCGCCAGGACCGGCCAGGCGCCAAGGCACCGGCGCGCTGTTCTGGGTCTTATCATCGGCGGTCTGGTGATCGCGGGTCTTTTCACATTCGTGCCCGGCCGGGCGCTCGGACAGCTCGTGCATCGGTTGGTTTTGTCGCTCTAGCGCCGTTCCCGGCGACCACGAAGAGAGAGTGCATATTGCAATCTTCCTGGATATATGTCAGAATGCAAAAACCCAATGATACAAGGAAAATTGGGTGCATCGCGTCGATGCGTTTTGTGCAGTTTGCGGTGACAAACGCGTGCATCGCGGTGACGAACGGGCGTGTCGCGGTGACAAACGTGCGCGCTACGGTGAGAGGCGCGGCGGCCACTGGCTTAGCGTCTTCGGGAAGGCGGGCGCTCGAAACAGCAAAAGAGTCCGTCATGGCCGGGCGCCAGTCCCGGCCACCCATTCGGCGACTTGCCGGCCAGCCGGCCTACCGCGGCCGCGTTCTATGGCGCGGCCCAGCTATGGCGGTGAGGGTCTCGGCTCGGCTATGATCGGTGGAGGAATCGCGGCGCTGGCGGAGCGCCCGGCCCGGCGAAGTGTGGACTTCAATAACCGGGCGCTCTCGGAATAGCGCTCGCGGGGAGCGAAAATGCGATGGAAGCTCGGCGTTCTCGGCTTCCTTGTCGCGCTCGCCGTTTTCATTCTTATCGCTCCGTTGCCGACCATGAAAGTGACGGTTAATCTGCCTCGTGGCGCCGAACCTCCCACAGCCCATGCAATAGCGTCGTTCGCGACAACCGCCATCTATGTTGGCGCCGCAGTGATCATGGTCGTCATTCTTGTGATTGCTGCTTTGCTGGCCCGGCGAATAATTCGCGATCATCGAGATTCAAGCTGAGACACCTGCCGCCCGTCAGGTCGCTTGCATAGCGCAGGCCATCGCGCCGATACTGCCGCCGAGTGGTTTCAGTCCAAGCCATTGTGACCTCCGTTGAGCTTCGCAACCCAAGGGAATCACAACGGACGGGAATCACTCAACTTCTTTTTCGGTCAGCCTCTTAAGCATCTGGTCTCCGAGCTCGAAAATAGGTCACGATGATCCCGACGACACCAAGCCCCGCTAGGCCCGCCCCGAGGAGCCAGTCGCCGTTGATTTTCCACTTGAAGACGCCCAGCCCAGAAATCATAGCGGACAGCCAATAGATTCTAATCGCGTCCTTGGGCCTCATGCGCCTACGATACTGCGATCGCCCAATGGACGCCATGCTTGTCAACGCGGTCAGATTTCAAACTGAGACACTACCACCTTTTCCCCTTGGTTGCGGCGCCGCGAGGCTCATGGTATCAGGCGCGCGGCTTGCGGCGAGGGGGCGGCCTAGGCTCCGCGAGCCGGCGGACTTTCCTTGCCGCGTCAAGCCTTTATGCCGGATTTGGCCGCGAGGTCCGAAGGCGGCGCGACAATAACATCCGGACGGTTTTCACTTGGCTGACGATTCCAGAAACAGCGATGTGGGCGCGCGCTACGCGCGGGCGCTGTTCGATCTCGCCGTCGAGACCGACGCGTTGGGCCCCGTCGAGGTCGACCTCAAAAGCCTCAAGACGATGATCGCCGCCAGCGCCGATCTGCGCCTGCTGCTGGCTTCGCCGGCCCTTTCGGCCGAGGACAAGGCCAAGGGGCTGGCCGCCATCGCGGCCCGCGCCCAGTTTTGCGCCACGACGGCCAAGTTCCTGGGCCTGCTGGCCGCCAACCGCCGGGTCTCCGCCCTCGCCGTCATCATCGACGCCTTCGCCGCCCTGGCGGAGGCGCGGCGCGGGGTGGTTTCGGCCCAGGTGGTGACCGCCATCCCCTTGAGCGAGGCCCAGACCGCCAGCCTCGCGGCCGCCCTGCGCGGCGCGCTCGGCAAGGACCCGCAGATCGAGACCCGCGTCGATCCCGCCATCCTGGGCGGGGTCAAGGTGCGGGTGGGATCGCGTCTCTACGACGCGTCGCTCAAATCCAAGCTCGACTCCCTCAAGTTCGCCCTCAAGAGAGCCTAAGACACCCTCATGGACATCCGCGCCGCCGAAATTTCGGACATCCTCAAATCCCAGATCGCCAACTTCGGCATCGAGGCCGACGTCTCGGACGTGGGCCAGGTCCTCAGCGTCGGGGACGGCATCGCCCGGGTGTTCGGCCTCGATCAGGTCCAGGCCGGCGAGATGGTCGAATTCCCCTCGGCCGGGGTTAAGGGCATGGCCCTCAACCTTGAGCGCGACAATGTCGGCATCGTGATCTTCGGAGCCGACGCCCAGATCGCCGAAGGCGACGAGGTGCGGCGCCTGGGCGAGATCGTTGATGTGCCGGTGGGCAAGGGGCTCTTGGGGAGGGTGCTCAATCCGCTCGGCGAGCCCATCGACGGCAAGGGGCCGCTCACCGACGTGGCCGAGAAGCGGCGGGTGGACGTGAAGGCGCCCGGGATCATCCCGCGCCAGTCGGTGCATGAGCCGATGTACACCGGTCTCAAATGCGTCGATTCCCTCACCGCTATCGGCCGGGGCCAGCGCGAACTGATCATCGGCGACCGCCAGACCGGCAAGACCGCCATCGCCATCGACACCATTCTCAACCAGAAGCAGATCAACGAATCCACCGACGAGGGCGCCAAGCTCTATTGCGTCTACGTGGCCATCGGCCAGAAGCGTTCCACCGTCGCCCAGATCGTCAAGACGCTCGAAGAGCGTGGCGCCCTGGACTACACCATCGTGGTCGCCGCCACCGCTTCGGACCCGGCCCCGCTGCAGTTCCTGGCCCCCTTTTCGGGGTGCGCCATGGGCGAGTGGTTCCGCGACAACGGCATGCACGCCCTGATCATCTATGACGACCTTTCCAAACAGGCCGTCGCCTATCGCCAGATGAGCCTCCTGCTGCGCCGGCCGCCCGGCCGCGAAGCCTATCCGGGCGATGTCTTCTATCTCCACTCGCGACTTCTGGAGCGCGCCTGCAAGCTCAACGCGGCGTTCGGATCGGGCTCGCTCACCGCCCTGCCCATCATCGAGACCCAGGCCAACGACGTCTCGGCCTATATCCCCACCAATGTGATCTCGATCACCGACGGCCAGATCTTCCTGGAGACCGACCTGTTCTTCCAGGGCATTCGACCGGCCATGAACATCGGCATCTCGGTCTCGCGGGTGGGCGGCAACGCCCAGATCAAGGCCATGAAACAGGCCGCCGGGCCGCTGAAGGGCGAGTTGGCCCAGTTCCGCGAAATGGCCGCCTTCGCCAAGTTCGGCTCCGATCTCGATGTCTCCACCCAGAAGATGCTGGCCCGCGGCGAGCGGCTGACCGAACTTCTGAAGCAGGCCCAATATTCGCCGCAGTCGGTAGAGGAGCAGGTCTGCTCCCTATACGCCGGCACCCGAGGCTATCTGGACGCCATTCCAGTCGCCCAGGTCGAACGCTTCGAGGCCGAACTTCTGGCCCGCCTGCACAGCCAGCACGCCGATCTCCTGGACGCGATCCGCGACCAGAAGGCGCTGACCGGCGAACTGGAAGGCCAGCTCAAGGCGGTTCTCGACGCCTTCGCGGCCACCTTCGCTTAAGGTCGGGAAGTCCAGCCGGCATGGCCAGCCTCAAGGAACTGCGCAATCGGATCGCTAGCGTCACCGCGACGCAGAAGATCACCAAGGCCATGCAGATGGTGGCGGCGGCCAAGCTTCGCCGCTCCCGCGAGGCGGCCGAGAGCGCGCGCCCCTACGCCGAGCGCATGACCGCCGTGATCGCCAATCTGGCGGCCGGGGTCTCTGGTCCCGGCGCGCCGCTCCTCTTGACCGGCACGGGATCTCAGGCGCGGGAACTGGTGGTGGTCGCCACCGCCGACCGCGGCCTGGCCGGCGGCTTCAATTCCTCCATCGTCCGCGCCGCCCGCGATCATATCGCCACGCGGATCGCCGAGGGGGGCGAGGTGTCGGTGATCACCGTCGGGCGCAAGGCGCGCGACCAGTTGAAGCGGGTCTATGGCGAACGCGAGGTCGCCTTCTTCGAGGCCGGCGGCGCGCCGTCCATGGCCCGGGCGCGGGAGATCGCCGACGCCGTCATCGCGCGTTTCGAGGCCGGCGAGGCCGACGTGGTCACCCTCTACTACAACCGCTTCGCCTCGGTGGTGAGCCAGGTCCCGACCCAGAAGCAACTGGTGCCCCCCCAAATCCCCACCGGCTCCGGGGAGAAGGCCATCGACCTGAAGGGCGCGGCCTATGAATACGAACCCGACGAGGCCACCATCCTGGCCACCCTGCTGCCGCGCAACATCGCCACCCAGATCCTCTCAGCCATGATGGAAAACCAGGTCGGCTTCTTCGCCGCCCAGATGGCCGCCATGGACGCCGCCACCCGCAACGCCGGCGACATGATCGCCGCCCTCACCCTGATCAAGAACCGCACCCGCCAGGCGCAGA
>JBDTIW010000274.1:0-13155 GCA_039936215.1 Caulobacteraceae bacterium
GGCCGCTGGGCATGACCTCGACCAGTTCGCGCTACGCCGACTTCCTGACCCGTCCCGACCGAGCTTTGGGCCATGTGAAGGTGAACGGCGCCTGGGTGGCTAAATTCAAGCGCGATCCCGATACCGAAGCTCCCGCCGGCGGGGCCAGTTCGTCGGTGAACGACCTAGCCAAGTGGATGCGCCTGCAGCTTGCCGGCGGCAAGTTCGACGGCCGACAGATCGTCGACGCCGCGGCGTTGGCGCAGACCCATTCGCCGCAGATGCGCGACGGAACCAACCAACTTACCGGCGCCCCGCGGTTCTACGGCCTGGGCTGGAACGTCGGCTACGACGAGAAAGCGCGGCTGCGCCTTTCCCATTCGGGCGGTTTCGCCCTCGGGGCCTCGACCACCGTCTATCTGGTTCCCGCCGAGCATCTGGGCATCGTCGTCCTGACCAACGCCGCGCCGGTCGGTGTCGCGGAGGGGCTGGCCTTTTCCTTCATGGATCAGGCCCTGTACGGCCGCCAGACGCAGGACTGGCCGGCCCTGTTCGCCAAGGTGTTCGCCGATCCCGCCTCGCTGGGCGTCGTGATGGGAGCCGACTATTCCAAGCCCCCCACCGCGCCCTCGTCCGCCGTGGCCGCCGGCGCCTATGTGGGAGACTACGCCAACGCCTATTTCGGCGAGATCAGGATCACCCAGACGAACGGCGCCCTGGTCATGGCGCTCGGCCCCGAGCCGCTGAACTTCCCCCTGACCCACTATGACCGTGACACCTTCACCTACCAGACCACCGGCGAAAACGCTGTCGGCGCCAGCGGCGTCACCTTCACCATCGGTCCGGACGGCAAGGCGGCCGGGGTCACCATCGAAAACCTGAACATCCACGGCGACGGGGTGTTCGCGCGCAAGCCGGCGGCTTAGATGCGAAGGTCGCGCCGGGAAAAACACCCATGCACATCTTCATCACCGGCGCGTCCGGCTTCGTCGGCGGCGCGTTCGCCAGGGCGGCCACCGCCCGCCCCTGACCCGATTCGCCGTCAACGCCATGTCGTGGGACTGCACCCTCGTCGACGCCAAGGCCCGCCGCGAAATGGGCCATGCGCCGCCGTTCACGATCGATCGGGGGCTCGCGGCGATGACTGGGGAGCGTCCCTGAGCCTTTTCGGCGCATTTCCGGTCAGGAAACCCGCCAAAACGCCAAATGAGGGGCTTGGCAAGGGCGAAGAAACCGCCATTGTCACACGGTCGGCGAGACGCCCTATCCGGCGCGCGCCATAGCAGGGAGCTAGGAGACAGACATGGCGGACACCGCCCCGAAAAAACCCAATGGCCTGCAGAAGGTCATGCAGCCGTCCCCGGAACTGGCCGCCGTCGTCGGCTCGACCCCGCTGTCGCGCGGCCAAGTGGTGTCCAAGATGTGGGCCCACATCAAGAAGAACAACCTGCAAAACCCGGCCAACAAGCGCGAAATCCTCGCCGACGCCAAGCTCAAGCCTGTGTTCGGCGGCAAGGACAAGGTCGACATGTTCGAGATGAACAAGCACCTGGCCAAACATTTGAAGTAGCATTCGATCCTCCCCCGTCTACGGGGGAGGAGCCGCTCTTGCCTCACAGGTTCGTCCGCACCTTCAAAAGCTCCGGAAAGAACGAGCCGTCCAGGGCCTTGACCAGATAGCTCACCCCGCCGCTGCCGCCGGTGCCGGGCTTATAGCCGATAATGCGCTCGACGGTCTTCATGTGGCTGAACCGCCATTGCTGGAAGCGGTATTCCAGATCGACCAGCTTTTCGGCCAACTCGTAGAGATCCCACGACCCCTTCGGGTCGCGGTAGATGGCCAGCCACGCCGCTTCCACCGCCTCGCTGGCGACGTAAGGTCCGCTCCAGTCGCGCTCGAGATAATCGGCCGGAATGGCGAAGCCGCGGCGGGCCAGGAGACGAAGGGTCTCGTCGTAAAGGCTGGGCGCCTCCAGCATCGCCTTCAGCGCCGCGTGGACCGCCGGGTCCGGCTCGTGGACGCGCAAGTGGGCGACGCTCTTGGCCCCCAGAATGAAATCGAGCAGGCGATACTGATAGGACTGGAACCCCGAGCTCTGGCCCAGGAACGGCCGGATGCGGCTGTATTCGCTGGGCGTCATGGTTGCCAGCACGTCCCACGACTGGATGAGTTGGGCCTGGATGCGGCTGACGCGGGCGATCATCTTCAGGGCCGGCCCCAGATCGTCGCGGCGGATGTGCTCGCGCGCCGCCGCGAGTTCATGCAGGGAAAGCTTCATCCACAGCTCGGACGCCTGGTGGATGACGATGAACAGCAGTTCGTCGTGCTGATCGGAACGCGGCGCCTGGGCCGACAGGATCTGGTCCAGCCGCAGATAGGCCCCGTAGCTGAGGTCGGGGCGCAGGTGGGGGGTGGGCGCCTCGCCGTCGGTGTCAGTCATGGGGAAGCCCTCCGCGTCGCCGCCGATCGGTCCAGCCTTTGAGGATCGGGCGGCCCCGGTCAAGGCGTCAGCGGCCGAGCCTTCCGCTTGACACGGCGCGGCGAAGGAAACGAGAGTGATCACAGACTCGAAGTCCCGCCCAAAGGTCCGCCAATTGCCCTCGATGAGTCCCATCGCCGATCCGGACGAGGCGCGCGCCTTCCTGGCCGCCCATCCGCACATCGCGTTTTGCGAGGTGATCTTCACGGCGCTTTCCGGCGTGCCGCGGGGCAAGCGGCTGCGGCGCCACGAGCTGATGGCGGTCTATGAGTATGGACGCTTCCTGCCCGGCTCGATCCTGGTCTGCGATATCACCGGCCAGGACTGCGAGGAGACCGGCCTGGTGTGGGGCGATGGCGACGCCGACCGTCTGGCCAGGCCGGCGCCGGGAACCCTGGTCCCCGCGCCCTGGCTGGGCGATGACGTGGCCCAGGTCGTCACCTCGCTTTATGAACTGGATGGCGCGCCGTGCGATCTCGATCCCCGCCATGTCTTGCGCCGGGTCCTGGACCGCTTCGCCGCCGACGGCCTGACCCCCGTCGTCGCCTGCGAACTGGAATATTATCTGGTCGATGCCAATCGGACGGCGGCCGGCGGGATCGAACTGGCCGGCGCGGCCGGGACCGGCGAGCGGCCCACGTCGCACGGCGTCTACGGCCTGCGCGAACTGGAGGATTTCGCGCCCTTCCTGCGCGACCTGTGGGCCGCCGCCGACGCCCAGGGCGTGCCGCTGGAAGGCGCCATAGCCGAATACGCCCCAGGCCAACTGGAACTCACGCTCAAGCACGGGCCCGACGCCCTGCGCGCCGCCGACGAGGCGGTGATGTACAAGCGCATCGCCAAGGGGGTCGCGGTTCGCCATGGCTGCGAAGCCACCTTCATGGCCAAGCCGTTCGCGGCCCGGGCCGGCAGCGGCCTGCACCTGCATGTGAGCGTGAACGACGCCGCCGGCGCCAACATCTTCGCCGCCGACGATCCGGCCGGCGCCCCGCCCCTGCGCCATGCGGTGGGGGGCCTCAAGGCGGGGATCGCCGAGGCCATGGCCATCTTTGCCCCGAACGCCAACTCCTACCGCCGGTTCCGGGCCAACTCCTACGCCCCGGTCGCCCCAACCTGGGGGGTGAACAACCGCACCGTCTCCCTGCGCGTGCCGGCCGGCCCGCCCGCCGGGCGCCACATAGAGCACCGGGTCGCCGGCGCCGACGCCAACCCCTACCTGGCCCTCGCCGCCCTCCTGGCCGGCGTCCACCATGGCCTGACCGGCGCCATCGATCCGGGGCCGCCGATTGAAGGCGACGGCTACGCCGCCGCCGCCAAAATGACCGAGCGTCTGCCCGCCACCTGGTTCGCCGCCCTGGACGTCTTCGAACGCTCCGATCTCCTGCGCGACTATTTGGGCGACCGGTTCGTCACCATGTTCGCCAAGGTCAAACGCACCGAACAGGACCGCTTCCACGAAGCCGTCTCGCCGCTCGACTACGATTGGTATTTGAAGAACGCGTGATGGGGGGGAGGGGGCATAGCTTCGTGGATCGCGGCCGGACGCCCCCTCCGTCACGGCGCGAGCAAGAGCGCCGCGCCACCTCCCCCGCTTCGCGGTGGAGAATTGGAGGAAGGTTCGGCGCCCTCAATCCTCCCCTGCGCCTCTTCGCGGGGGAGGTGGCGCGCGGCGCCCTCTCGCGCCGCGTGACGGAGGGGGCGTCCGGCGGCGGTAACGACACCCCCCGGCCTGGCCCAGCCTGATGATCCCCCGCCGCTCCCTGCTCGCCGGCCTGGGCGCCTCGGCCGCCGCCCTCACCCTCGACGCCTGCGCTCCCAAGGCGGCGATCGGACCCAATGGGGAGGAGAAGAAGCTCAATCTCTACAACTGGGACACCTATACCGGGAAGACCACCCTGGCCGACTTCAAGGCCGCCACCGGCATCGCCGTGAAGATGAGTCTCTTCTCCAACAACGACGAACTGTTCGCCAAGCTCAAGGCCGGCAATCCGGGGTTCGATGTCATCGTACCCTCCAACGAGTTCGTCACCCGCATGCGCATCGCCGACATGCTGATGCCGCTGGACCTGGCCAAGATCCCCAACCGGGTCAATCTCCTGCCGGCCTTCCGGTCGGTTCCCTTCGATCCCGGCCGCCACTATTCCATGCCCTACACCTGGCTGGTGCTGGGCATCGGCTATCGCAAGTCGAAGATCGACGGCGTGCCGGACAGTTGGAAATGGGTGATGGATAGCGACCGCTACAAGGGCCGCATCGGCCTTTTCTCCGAGGCCGACGACCTGATCGAGCTGGGGGCCAAGTACCTGGGCCATTCGGTGCGCCATATCCCGCCGGCGGTCATCGAACAGGTGGCGCGAATGTATATCAAACAGAAGCCCAATGTTAAGATCTTCCATCACGACGAGGGCCAGGATCTGCTGTTATCCGGCGATATCGACATCGTCATGGAATATAACGGCGACATCGCCCAGGTGATGATCGAAGATCCCGATCTCGACTTCGTGGTGCCCCGCGAAGGCAGCATCCTCAATTCGGACTGCCTGTGCATCCCCAAGGGCGCGCCGCGCCCCGACAACGCCCACCAGTTCATCAACTTCCTGCTGGACGGCAAGAACGGCGCGGAAGTCTACAACACCATCAAATACCCCACCCCCAACGCCGCCGCCCTGGCCCTGATGCCGGCCAGCTACCGCGACAATCCGGCGATCTTCCCGCCGCCCGCCGTCATGGCCCGTTGCGAATACGCCGACTACGAGGGCATGGACCGCGCCCACCTCTACGACGAAACCGTCACCCGCATCTTCGCCGCGTGAACGCAGACATGAGGGGGCGCCGCCATGGATGAGAGTTGGAAGCAGGCCAAGGCCGTGTTCGCCGCCCTGGCCGTCCCGCCGGTCTTCTGGCTCTTCGCCTTCTTCCTCCTGCCTCTGGGGATCATCTGGGCCTTCAGCTTCGGCCATAACGCCAGCCTGACCAGGATCGCCATCGACGGCACCTTGGCCAACTACGCCCACGCCGTGCGGCCGCTCTATCTGGGCATCATTTTCAAGTCTCTGTGGTTCGCCGCCCTGACCACCGTCCTTTGTCTGGCGATCGGCTTTCCGGTCGCCATCGCCATCACCTTCGCCTCGGAGAAGATGAAGGCGTGGCTGCTGCTGCTCATCATGCTGCCGTTCTGGACGAACTTGCTCATCCGCACCTACGCCCTGATGGCGGTGCTGCGCGACGAGGGCTATATCAACGTCGCCCTGGGCTTTTTATGGAACGGCGCGAGCCACGTCACGGCCCTCTTCGGCCACCCCCTGGGCTCCTTCCAGCCACTGGAGCTGCTGCACAACAATTTCGCCGTCGTCTTCGGCCTGGTCTATGTCCAGCTTCCCTTCATGGTCCTGCCCCTCTACGCCGCCCTCGATCGCCTCGACCGCTCTTTGCTGGAAGCCAGTCTCGATCTGGGCGCGGGGCATCTGACCACCTTCGCCCGCGTGGTCGTGCCGCTGGCCATCCCGGGCATAATCTCGGGCGTCCTCATCACCCTCATCCCGTCGATCGGGGCCTATCTCACCCCCGACCTGCTGGGCGGACCCGACAGCCAGATGATCGCCAACATCATCGAGCGCCAGTTCAAGAGCGCCAACGACTGGCCGTTCGGCGCCGCCCTGTCCTTCCTTCTGATGTACATGACTTTTCTCGCCATCGCCGTGCAGGCCATTGTCTCGCGTAATCGCCGGGGAGCCAGGCCGTGAGCGCGCTCGCCCGTCCGCGCCCCGCGCCGCCGGGACCGCTGGAGTACCTGCGTCGCTGGCCGATCCGCGCCTGGCTGTTCGCGGTCGCGGTCTTCCTTTACGCGCCGCTGATCACCCTGATGGCGTTCAGCTTCAACGATTCCAAACGCAACATCGTCTGGCGCGGCTTCACCTTGAAATACTACGCCCAGACCTTCGCCGACTCCGACCTGATCGCCGCCTTCGGCAATTCCCTGACCATAGCGGCGGTCTCCACGGTGTTCAGCGTGGTGCTGGGCGCGCTCACCGCCCTGCTGCTCTGGCGGTTCCGGTTTCCGGCCAAGCCGGCCCTGGAAGGCGCCCTGGCCCTGCCCATCGTGGTGCCGGAGATCTGCATGGGCGTGGCCATGTTGGTCTTCTTCACCCAGGTCCTGCCCTGGCCCACCGACCTGATATGGCCGCTCAATCTGGGAGCGATCATCATCTCCCACATCTCCTTCTCGTTCAGCTTCGTCGCCATCGTCATCCGCGGGCGCCTCGCCTCGTTCAACCGCGATCTGGAGGAGGCGGCGCGCGACCTGGGGGCCGGGGAGTGGCGCATCTTTCGCGACATCCTCATTCCCCACATGCGTCCGGGTCTCCTGGCCGGGGCCCTGCTTGCCTTCACCCTCAGCCTCGACGACTTCGTCATCACCTTCTTCACCTCCGGGCCGGACACCACCACCTTCCCGGTCAAGGTCTATTCCATGGTCCGCTTCTCGGTGACCCCGGAGGTCAACGCCGCCTCCACCATCCTCATCGTCCTGACCGTCGCGCTCACCGCCCTGGCCCTGCGCATGCAGGGCGCCGACGTGGCGCGGGCCGAGACCGGCGAAGGCCTTACCCCATGACCACCCAGCCCAAAACCATCATCCGCTTCGAGAACGTCACCAAGCGCTTCGGCAAGGTGGTGGCCGTCGACGATGTCACCCTTTCCATCGACGAGGGAGAATTCTTCGCCCTCCTGGGCCCCTCGGGCTGCGGCAAGACCACGCTTCTGCGCATGCTGGCCGGCTTCGAGACGCCCACGCAGGGGCGCATCCTCATCGACGGCGAGGACGTCAGCCGCACGCCGCCCAACAAGCGGCCGGTGAACATGGTCTTCCAGTCCTACGCCGTCTTTCCCCACATGAGCGTCGCCGCCAATGTCGGTTACGGCCTGATGGTCGATGGCGTGGCCGGCGCCGAGCGCGCCCGCCGCGTCGAGGAGGCCCTTGGCCTGGTCAAGCTCGACGGCTACGGAGCGCGCACGCCCGACCAGCTTTCCGGCGGCCAACGCCAGCGCGTCGCCCTGGCCCGCGCCCTGGTCAAGCGGCCCCGCGTCCTTCTCCTGGACGAACCCCTCTCGGCCCTCGACGCCAAACTACGCGAGCAGATGCGCTCGGAACTGGCCCAGCTTCAGGAGAAAGTCGGCGTCACCTTCCTCTTCGTCACCCACGACCAGGACGAGGCCCTGGCCATGGCCAGCCGCTGCGCGGTGATGAACCGGGGCCTGCTGCAACAGGTGGCGACGCCCAGCGACCTCTACGAGTTTCCCAACTCCCGCTTCGTCGCCGACTTCATCGGTTCGGTGAACATGTTCGAGGGCCGTCTGGTGGTGGACGAACCCGATCACGCGGTGGTCGAGACGGGCGAGCTTTCCACCCGCGTCTTTCTCGACCACGGCGTCACCGGCGCCCACGCCGCCACCGTCTGGGTCGCCCTGCGTCCCGAGAAGATCGAACTGCACAAGCGCGGCGAGGGGAGGGCGCCGCCCGCCCTGGAGGACACACCGGAGGGCCACAACCTCGTGGCAGGCGTCATCCGCCAGATTTCCTACCTCGGCAGCGAGTCGGTCTATGAGGTCGAACTCGATGGCGGCCGCGGGGTGCGCGTCCTGCGCTCCAACCTGACCCGCCGCGACCAGGAGGACTTCACCTGGGACGAGCCCGTCTGGCTCGCCTGGCACGCCTGCTCGCCGGCGATTCTGCTCGCATGAGCGGCGCGGGTTCGCTAGGATCGAAACTGTGATCACAGGATGCGCGACATGACCCTTCGCAACCACGACATCGCCGAACTGCGCCGCCTGGACGTCGCTCACCATCTGCCGGCCCAGGCCGACTACAAGCTCATCGCGCAGATGGGCGGCAGCCGGATCGTCACCCGCGCCGACGGCTGTTTCATCCACGACGGCGACGGGAACGCCCTCCTCGACGCCATGGCCGGCCTGTGGTGCGTCCAGGTCGGTTACGGCCGCGAGGAACTGGCCAAGGCCGCCTACGAGCAGATGCTGGAACTTCCCTACTACAACACCTTCTTCAAGACCGCCGCGCCGACCACCGTCCTGCTGGCGGCCAAGATATCCGAACTTCTGGGCGGTAATCTCTCCCACGTCTTCTTCAATAATTCGGGATCGGAGGCCATCGACACCGTCCTGCGCCTGGTTCGCTACTACTGGCAGGTCAAGGGAGAGCCCCAAAGGTCGATCGTCATCTCACGCGTCAATGGCTATCACGGCTCGACCATCGCCGGAGCGAGCCTGGGCGGCATGAAGGCCATGCACGATCAGGGCGGCCCGTGGGTGCCGGGCGTCGAGCACGTCATGCAGCCCTATCCCTTCGGTGAGGGGTTCGGCGAGGATCCGGCCGCCTTCGCCGCGCGCGCCGCCGACGCCATCGAGCAACGCATCCTCGAGATCGGGCCGGAAAAGGTCGCCGCCTTCATCGGCGAACCTGTGCAGGGGGCCGGCGGCGTGGTCATCCCGCCCGAGGGCTACTGGCCGCGCGTCCAGGCCATCTGCCGCAAGTACGGCATATTGCTGGTCTGCGACGAGGTGATCTGCGGGTTTGGCCGCTTGGGCTCCTGGTTTGGCTTCCAGCACTATGGGGTCACCCCCGACCTGGTCTCCATGGCCAAGGGCCTTTCCTCCGGCTATCTGCCGATCTCGGCGGTGGGGGTGGCCGACCACATCGTGGCGACCCTGCGCGAGAAGGGCGGCGATTTCGTTCACGGCTACACCTATTCCGGCCACCCGACCTGCGCCGCCGTGGCCCTCAAGAACATCGAGATCATGGAGCGCGAGGATCTCGTCCGCCGCACCGCGCGGGATACCGGCCCTTATCTAGCTAGGGGCCTGGCCGTCCTCGCCACTCATCCCCTGGTCGGCGAGACCCGCTCCCTCGGCCTCATAGGCGCGGTGGAGATCGTCTCGCGCAAGGGGACCAACGAGCGCTTCGGCGGCGCCCCTGGAAGCGCCGGCCCCATCGTCCGCGACCTCTGCATCGCCAACGGCCTGATGATCCGCGCTGTCCGCGACACCCTGGTCATGAGCCCGCCCCTGGTCATCAGTCACGCCGAGATCGACCAGATGCTGGAGATCATCCGCAAGTCGCTGGACGAGGCTGAGGGGGTGCTGCGGGAGAAGTGGACGTAGCTATCGCACCAACCTGATCGCCACTTCGCTTTCAAGCCTCGACCACGCCCTGTCGGTGGTCACCGCCTGCGCCCCCAACTCTTGAGCGAGCGCGAGGCAGGCCCGGTCGCCGAACGACAGCCCCGCTGCCCTCGTCTCCACCCTCAGCAGGCCGGCCGTCAAAGCCGCTGTTTCGCCGAACGCAACGACGCGAAGCTGAAGCGGGGCGAGCACGGCGCCGATCGCCTTTGCGTCCATGCCCACGTCGGCGAGCTTGGCCACGGTTTCGGACAGATTGACCGCGCTCATGGTCGAGTCCGGCAATAGGGCCGCCACCACCGCGGCGCCCGGTTCGTCGCGAATGAGGCAGAGGAGCGCCGAGGCGTCGAGCACGAACGGACTATTCACCCGCCGCCTCGGCGCGACGATCGGCGATCAGTTCATCCGACAAAATCCGTTCGGGGGCGTAACGCTTGGCGATGGCCTGCGCCCGGGCGATCGCGCTCGCCAGCGAGCGGATGCGAACCTCGTCGCGATCCACCTCCACCAGAACGGTGTCGCCGGTCTTGAATCCCAGCGCCTTTCGGAACGCGGCGGGGATGACAACCTTTCCCCCTTCGACAATGCGGGTATGACGGGCGTCCACTTAGGGTGTTCCTGGAAGGGCACGGAGTCTTTTTCTATACCTGTTTTCAGATTGGGTCCAACTTACGCAATTCGTCGGCTCCCGCCTGTTCACCCGTTGGAGCAATTGACAACGCCGGCGATCGTTGGCATCTAGTCCAACATGAAGGCGAAACTTCTGCTCAATGAGCGCTACCAGCTCACGGCGGAATCCTTCGTTGAACTGCGGGTCTGGCGGACGGCGACGTCCGTGCGAGGATCGAGCCACGATCTTAAATATGCCCTGGCCTATGTCGTGTCGGGCGCCTGCGTGCTTCGCTACGACAACGAGGCCGGCAAGGGCGATCATCGGCACGTCAGGGGAATCGAGACAGCTTACGCCTTCACGACGCCGGCCAGGCTGCTGGCGGACTTCTGGAGTGACGTGGATCAGTGGAGACTAAAATGAACACCGTGACCCTATCGGTGGCTTCGCGCGAGGAGGTGACGGGCCGCGCCTTGGCTGCCTTCAAAGGGCGCGGGCACGACGCCCATATCTCCTTCGCCACACCCGAACTGCTTTGGCGGACGCTGACCCGCAAGCGCTGGGAACTGCTCCAGGCCATGACCGGACAAGGCGTCATGTCGATCCGGCAAGCGGCGCGCCGGGTCGGCCGCGACGTGAAGGCGGTGCATGGGGATGTCGTCGCCCTTGCCCACGCGGGGGTGATCGACCGCGCCGAAGGGGGAGTCGTCTTTCCCTTTGACGCGGTGCATGTGGATTTTATGCTGACCACGGCTGCCTGATCACCCAGCCCACCGGCTCCGTCCAATCAGCCCCATGCCGTCGGCGATGTCCGAGGCGATGGCGCGGCGCAGGCCGGCTTCGTCGCGCGCCTCGATGGCGTCTAAGGCAATGCGGTGCTGGTCGACCAGGTTGGCGGTGCCATAGCGGCCGTAGACGACGCGCATGAAGGGGCCGAACTGCAGCCACAGGGTCTCGATCAGGCGGTTGAGCGTGGAGCGAGGACTGGCGCGGTAGATGTTGAAATGAAAGGCGAAGTTGCACTCCATATAGGCGATGACATCGCCGCTCTCGATGGCCCCGTCGAGCTGGCTGTCGATCTCGCGCAGGCGGCGCAGGCGGACCGGGTCGATGTGGGGCAGGGCCCAGGCGGCCGCTTCCGGCTCCAGCAGCAGGCGGCATTCCAGGAGGTCGGTGAAGCGCGCCTCGTTCATGGCCGGGACCTCGATCTTGCGCTTGGAGCGGATCTCCACCGCCCCTTCGGCGGCCAGCCGGCTCAAGGCGTCACGCACCGGCATCTGGCTGACGCCCATCTCCAGGGCCAAGCCGCGTGTCGAAAGTCCCACCCCCGGCGCCACTCTTCCGGTGATCATCCGCCGCCGCAGTTCCTCATAGACGCTGGCGTGCAGCAGCGGCTCGCCGGCGATGTCGGCGGCCTCGGCGCTCGGCCTGGCGTTGGTCGATGCCCTGGGCATGGGTCCTAAAAGCGGCGCGAGGATTGACGGGGGAGGGTGCGCCGCGTGATCCTACTGCGATCACACCTAAAAACGCCAGGGGCGCTTCATGTCGGATTTGAAAAGCTGGATCGAGGCGCGCGGCATCACCGAGGTCGAGTTCCTGATCCCGGACATGAACGGCGTCCTGCGCGGCAAGGTATTGCCGGCCGCCAAGCTGTTGGCCTCGGAGCGCGACGGCTCGCTTCGCCTGCCCAGCAGCGTGTTCTCGGTGACCGTGACCGGTGAATACGCCGGGGCGGAGGACGACGAGGAAACCTATCAGGATCCGGACATGGTGCTGCGCCTGGACGCCGCCACCCTGTGCGTCGCGCCGGGTCTCAAGACCCCCACCGCCTTCGTGTTCGCCGACGGCCACCACCCCGACGGAACGCCCTGGGCCTCCTCGCCCCGCCAGGTGCTGCGGGCGGTGATCGATCTCTACCGCGCCCGCGGCTGGCGCCCCCTGGTGGCGCCCGAGATCGAATTCTACCTCACGGCGGTCAATCCCGACCCGGATTTCCCCTTGACCCCCCCCGCCGGCCGGTCGGGGCGGCCGGAGACCTCGCCGCAGCCCTACGGCCTGGAGGCGATCAACGAGTTCGAGGACGTGGTGGACGCCATCTACGAATATTCAGAAGTCGCCGGCCTCAACGTCGACACCATGATCCACGAATCCGGCGCCGCCCAGCTGGAGATCAACTTCATCCATGGCGATCCGGTGTCGCTTGCCGATCAGGTTCTGGTGTTCAAACGCATCGTCCGCCAGGTGGCGCTCGGCCACGGCGTCTATGCGACCTTCATGGCCAAGCCCATGGAGCATCAGCCGGGCAGCGCCATGCACCTGCACATCTCGGTGGTGGGGGAGGGGGACGGGATCAATCTGTTCGCCGACGAGGACGGGGCCGACAGCGCCATGTTCCGCCATTTCGTGGGCGGCCTGCAGAAATACCTGCCGCAGATCGCCCCGCTGTTCGCCCCCAACGTCAATTCGTTCCGGCGTATGCGCCCCAGCCATAGCGCGCCGATCAATGTGCAGTGGGGGCGCGACAACCGATCCTGCGGCCTGCGCGCGCCGATCTCCGATCGCCACAACCGGCGGATCGAAAACCGCCTGCCGGGGGCCGACGCCAATCCTTACCTGGCCATGGCCGCGTCCCTGATCTGCGGCTATCTGGGGATGGAGGAGGCCGCCGAGCCCGCCGCCCAGGTCACCGGCAACGCCTATCACCACCCGCGCACCTTGCCCAAGACCCTGGAGGAGGCCCTGGAGCGGTTCGGCGCCTGCGCGCCGGTGCGCGCCCTCCTGGGCGAGCCCTTCTTCCGCGCCTTCGCCGCCATCAAGGAGGCGGAGCTGGAGGCCTTCCAGGGGGTGATCAGTTCCTGGGAGCGCGATCATCTGTTGTTGAAGGTGTGAGGGTGG
>JBDTIW010000275.1:0-7955 GCA_039936215.1 Caulobacteraceae bacterium
GTTCCCACCGTTATCGCCGGCCGGCCGCCTGGTCCCGCGCCGGGGCCGCCCGTCCCCCCTGCCTTGGCCCCGCTCTGAGCGCAACGCGAAAGGATCAGCGCCAGCGCCACCGCCGCCAGGACGACCAAGACGGCCCCCACGGCGGCGCGTCGGCCCGGCCGGCGGCCGCGCGGCGATGGATGGGGGCGGGGCCCCGGCGTCGTCTCGCTCATCCCAACTCCAAGCTGTTGTCTTCCAACGAGGCTCCGCAGCGCGGACGACCGGCGTATCCACTACAACGTGCGCGGCGCGCAAATCCGGCGCCATTATCGACGCGAAGAGGCCGTCGGGATAGATCGACCCGCTTCCGCGGCTCGCCCAACGGGCGAATTGTCTGCTAGGCGAAGAGATATGCAAAGACGGGGCATCATCCTGGCGGGCGGAACGGGCGTGAGGCTCTGGCCGCTGACCGTCGCGGTGAGCAAGCAGCTCATGCCGGTTTTCGACAAGCCGATGATCTATTACCCGCTCTGCGTGCTCATGCTGGCCGGGATCCGCGAAATCCTCCTCATCACCACGCCGGGTGAGCAGGACGCCTTTCGCCATCTGCTGGGGGACGGATCGCGGTGGGGATTGTCGCTCGTCTACGCCAGCCAGGCCAGGCCCGACGGCCTCGCGCAGGCCTATCGCATCGGCGCCGCCTTTCTGGACGGGCGCCCCTCGGCCCTGATCCTGGGAGACAATCTGTTTTACGGGGCCAATCTTGAGACGTTGCTGGAAAGCGCCAACGCCCGCGCCGGCGGCGCGACGATCTTCGCCTACCGGGTCGGCAATCCTTCCCGCTATGGGGTGGTTTCATTCGATGCGGACGGCAAGGCGGTGGCGATCGACGAAAAGCCGCCCCGCCCCCGCTCGCCCTGGGCCGTCACTGGCCTCTATTTCCATGACGAGCGGGCGGTCGGCTTCGCCGCCGCCTTGCGGCCCTCGGCGCGCGGCGAACTGGAAATCACCGACCTCAATCGTAAATATCTCGAGGCCGGCGACCTGCACGTCGAGATTCTCGGCCGCGGCCACGCCTGGCTGGACACCGGCACGCACGGCGCCCTGCTCGATGCGGCGCAGTTCGTGCGCATCGTCGAAGAGCGCCAGGGCGTGAAGGTCTGCTGCCCCGAGGAGATCGCCTGGCGCCAGGGCTATATCGGCGACGCCGAACTCAAGGCCCTGGCGTCGCCCCTCCGATCGAGCGGCTACGGCGAATACCTCCTGTCCCTGCTGTCGGAAGGGCGCGCCCGGTGAAGCTCCTTCCGACCCCGATAGAGGGCGTCATGCTCATCGACCCCGAGGTCTTCGCCGACGACCGGGGATCGTTCATGGAAATCTGGCATGCCAGGAAGTTCGCCGCCGCCGGCCTCGACATCGCCTTCGTGCAGGACAACCAAAGCCGCTCCCGCAAGGGTGTGCTGCGCGGGCTGCACTACCAGGCGTCGCGCCCGCAGGGAAAGCTGGTGCGGGTGGTCAGCGGCGCGGTGTTCGACGTGGTGGTCGATCTTCGCCGGGCCTCCCCGACCTTCGGTCGCTGGTTCGGCGCCCGGCTGACCGCGCAAAACGCGCGCATGTTGTGGGCGCCCCCTGGCATGGCCCACGGCTTTCTCACCCTCACCCAGAACGTCGACCTCACCTACAAATGCACCGATTTCCATGTTCCGGAAGATGAGCGGGCGATCGCCTGGAACGACCCCGACCTCGCCATCGCGTGGCCGCTGGGGCCGGGAGAGCAGCCGACCCTCTCCCCCCGGGACGCGGCGGCCGGCGCTTTTCGCGACGCGAGCCTTCGATGAAGGCGCTGGTGACCGGCGGCGATGGCCAACTGGCGCTTGCCTGGGCCGCCGCCGCGCCTTCGGGTTGGACGGTGACCGCCCTGCCGCGCTCGGTGCTGGATATCGGCGACGAGCCGGCGGTCCGCGCCACGGTGGCCAAGCACGCGCCGGACGTGATCCTCAACGCCGCCGCCTTCACCGCCGTTGATCGGGCCGAGAGCGAACCCGATGAAGCCTGGCGGGCGAATCGCGACGGGGCCGCGCATGTCGCCAGGGCCGGGGCGGAATTTGGCGCGCGCGTGGTCCACCTCTCCACCGACTTCGTCTTCGATGGCGCCCTCGGCCGGCCCTACGGACAGGACGACCGGCCCGCGCCGCTCGGCGTCTACGGCGCCTCGAAACTGGCCGGCGAGGCGGCGGTGTCGAGCGCCGCGCCAAACGCGCTGATCGTGCGAACCGCCTGGCTCTATTCGCCCCACGGCGCCAACTTTCTGACCACCATGCTGCGGCTGATGCGCGAGAGCGGCGAGGTCAGATTGGTGGACGATCAGGTCGGTACGCCCACCTCCGCCGCCTCCTTGGCCGAGGCGCTGTGGAATCTGGTCGAGGTGAATGCGACGGGTCTTGTTCATTTCACCGACGCCGGCGTGGCCTCCTGGTACGACTTCGCCCAGGCCATCGGCGAGGAGGCTTGCGCGGCGGGTCTGCTCGACCGGCCGCCCCGCGTCGTGCCGATCCAAACCAGCGAGCGGCCCACGCTCGCCCATCGTCCCGCCTTCAGTGTGCTGGACAAGACCCTCGCCTGGAGCCTGCTTGGCCACCCCGCCCCGCACTGGCGGGAGTCGCTGCGCCAGGTGTTGGCGCGGATGAAGGTCTGACCGATGAGATCGCTTCTGGTGACCGGCGGGGCGGGCTTCATCGGCGCCAACTTCGTGCGCCATTGGCGCCAGAGCCACCCCGGCGACCCGATCGCGGTGCTCGATAGCCACACCTATGCCGGCAACCGCGCCAATCTGGACGGGGTGGCCGACGTGGCGTTCGTCCAAGGCGACATCCGCGACCGAGCCCTGGTGGAGCGGCTGCTGACCGATTTTCGCATCGACACCCTGGTTCATTTCGCCGCCGAGACTCACGTGGATCGTTCGATCCACGACGCCGACGCCTTCATCGCCGCCAATGTGCTGGGAACCCACGCGCTCCTGAAAGCGGCCAAGGCGGCATGGTTGGACGCCGGCTCCGGGCGACCGCACCGCTTCCATCATGTCTCCACCGACGAGGTCTACGGCAGCCTTGGTCCGGGCGACCCGCCGTTCTCCGAAACCACGCCTTACGCTCCCAATTCGCCCTATGCGGCCAGCAAGGCGGCGTCGGATCATCTGGTGCGCGCCTATGGCCAGACCTTCGGGCTGGACGCGACGATCTCCCATTCGTCCAACAACTTCGGGCCCTTTCAGCATCCCGAAAAGCTCATTCCCCTCATGCTGATCAACGCCTTGGAAGGCCGGGCGCTCCCCGTCTATGGCGATGGCCAAAACATCCGTGACTGGCTGGGCGTCGCCGATCACTGCCGCGCCATCGAGCTGATTCTCGACGCCGCCGGGCCGGGCGAGCGCTACAATATCGGCGGCGGATCGGAGCTGACCAATCTTGCCCTGGTCGGCCGGTTGTGCGCCGCGGTGGACGCGGCCTTTGAACGCCGCCCAGCCCTCGCGCGCCGGTTCCCCGCCGCGCCGGCGGCGGGCGGGCGGGTCACATCGAGCCTGATCGGCCACGTCGCCGACCGGCCGGGCCACGATCGCCGCTATGCGATCGACGACGCCAGGATTCGCGCCGCCTTGGGCTACGCGCCGGCCCAAGACTTCGATCGGCAATTGGCCGGCGCGCTGGATTGGTACTTGAACAACGAGCCCTGGTGGCGTTCGATGATGACGATGGCCCACGCGGCATGGCTTGACGCCAACTATCGAGGACGAGAGACAGAGAGACGGACGGTTTGAACGACACCTAGGCCGGCGCGGGACGCCGGCGCCGATCCCGGGAAGGTGCGGGCGTCGGACAAGACACAATTGCGTGGCCAGCAACGGGGGGGACCTGGATGCCACCGATACGACGGCGCGACAGCCTCGCCCTGACCTTGGCGTCGCTGTTCATCGCCCTGGCGATCATGCCCCTGCTCTACGGCCTTGTCGCCTTCCACGGCGATTTCGATCGCATGATGGAGACGACGGTGCTTCAGCACGTCGCCTTGAACTGCGCGGCCAACGCCTTCGTGATGCTGACCGCCCTCAATCTGACCGGCCGGTTCGATCGCAAGCTCGCCCAGGTCTTCACCTGGACGCTCGTCGCGCACGGCGCACTGGCGTTCGGCACCTTGATCTCACGGCACTACTATTCAATCCCCATGCTTGTGGTCGGCGCGCCGTGCTCGGCCCTTCTCGGCGCGTCGGTGATGGCGATCCAGCACCGATCGGGCCGGCTGCGGGTGGGCTTCGTCGGTCCCTGGCGGGCCGACGTCGCCCACCCCCAATTGCACTGCGAATGCATCGAGCACCCAAGGGCGGCGATCGGCGGCTACGACCTCCTGCTCATCACCTACGGAGCTCAGATTCCGGCCAAGTGGACCGGGGCGGTGGCACGGGCGATGGTGGCCGGCAAGCGCGTCCGACACGTCGCCGAATACCTGGAAGAATCGCGCGGCCTGGTGGCTATCGAGCATTTCAACCTTGACCATCTGCCCGAGGCGGGCCTGACCAGCTACCGGTTGCGAAAGCGGTTGCTGGATGTCGCCGTGGTCGTCGCTGCCCTGCCCGCCGCCCTGCCGACGACGGGACTGGCGGCCCTGGCGATCTGGCTGACCATGGGCCGGCCCATTCTGTTCGTCCAACCGCGGGTGGGCCTGGGCGGCGGCCTCTTCCCGATGTTCAAGCTGCGCACCATGCGAGCCGGGGAGGCGGGCCACACGGGCGCGATTACCGCACAAGGCGATGCTCGGATCACCCCGGTCGGCCGGTGGCTGCGCCGCTTTCACATCGATGAACTGCCGCAACTGTGGAATGTGCTGCGCGGCGACATGAGCCTGGTCGGCCCTCGCCCCGAGCAGCCGGGCCTGGCCAAGGAATACAGCCGGCGGGTGCCCGCGTTCGCCTATCGCCACATGGTCCGTCCCGGCATCACCGGCTGGGCCCAGGTCCGCGCCGGCTACGCGGCCGATCTCGCCCAGACCCAGGTCAAACTGGGGTTCGATCTCTACTATCTGAAAAACTTCTCGTTCGCCCTCGATATCCAGATCCTGGCGCGCACCCTGTGGACCCTGGCGACTGGTGCGGGGGTGCGGTGATCGGCCTCGCCTATTCCACGATCGACGAATAGACGATGCTCTTGAGTTGCCCGCGGAAGTTGAATGTGCCCGACGGCATGAACTGGGTCATGAACACGAGGGTCAAGTCCTCGATGGGATCGATGGAAAACATCGTCGAGGCCGCGCCGCCCCAATAGTAGTCGCCGCCGCCCAGGCCGCCGGTGGCCACCTCGTCGAGAGTGGTCGCGAACCCGAGGCCAAAGCCCACCCCCGCGTCCGCCGTTTCGGAAAAGCCGCCGACCGCCATCGCGGCGAGGTCCTGGCCCCCCTTCAGGTGGTTGCGATGCATGAGGGCGACGGTGCGCGGCCCCAGGATGCGCGCGCCCTCCAGCTCGCCGCCCCGGCGCAACATCTCGCAAAAGCGCAGATAGTCGGCGGTGGTCGAGGTCAGGCCGCTTCCGCCGGCGAAGAAGCTGGGCTGGCTCAGATACTCGCTTGTCTCCGGCGCTTCGAGAAGACGCAGCGATTTGTCGGCGTCGCGGCGATAGTTGGCGCAGAAGCGATCGACCTTTTCCGGGGCGACGATGAAGGCCGTGTCCTTCATGCCGAGCGGATCGAAGAGGGTGTCCTGGAGATATTTGTCGAACCGCTGGCCGGCGATCTTCTCGACCAGGGCGCCGCAGACGTCGGTGGAAAGGGAATACATCCAGCGATCGCCCGGTTGGTAGAGGAGCGGGACCTGGGCCAGCTTGTCCATGAACCCCATCAGGGTTTCGCCCTGGTCCCGGCGGATGCGCAGCGTCGCATAGACCTTGTCCACCGCCAGCCCCATGTCCGGCGCGCCCAGGGCCGTCAGCACCGAACCGTAGGTGAGGCCGCCGGTGTGGCAAAGCATGTCGCGCATGGACACCGGCCGGACGGGCGCCTGCGTCACCATGGCCTCGCCCTCGCCCGACACCCACACCCGCTGATCCTTCCAGGCCGGAAAGAACCGGCTGACCGGATCGTTCAGCTGGAAATAGCCTCGCTCGTAGAGCGTCATCAAGGCCACCGAGGTGATCGGCTTGGTCATCGAATAGATGCGGAAGATGGCGTCGTCGGCCATGGCCTTGCCGGCCTCGCGGTCCATCTGGCCGAAGGAGCGCAGATAGGCCAGATGGCCGTGCCGGGCCACCGCGACCTGGCAGCCGGCGATTTTGCCCGGCGCTATGTAATGGCGCTCAAGATGCTGGGTGATCCGCTCCAGCCTGGCGGTGGAAAGGCCGGTCTCCCTGGGGGCCAGTTCCATCGCGCCGGCCCTATTTGGCCGCCGCCGCCGCTGGCGGCGCGCCGGGCGCGTTGATATCCCAGACCGCCTTCCAGGCCCCGCCGGGCTGGGGCTTGTAGACGGTGACATAGGCGCCCTTTTCGGTGACGAATGCCTGGGTCTTCGGATCGGTGGTGGTCTGTGTGTAGGTCCCGCGCGCCGCCGCCAGATCGCCGGAGGCCGCCACATCGACCTTGTCGCTGGCGAAGGTCAGAGCAAATCCCTTGTCCTCAAGGGACTCGGCGATTCCCGCCCGCATGGCCTGCGCGCCGACCATCGGCGCCAGGCCTGGAATCATCACTGTCGCCGCGGGCGCGTAGTGGCCGGCGATCTTGGCCGGATCGCCGCTCTTCCAGTCATTGTTCCAATGCACCTCGTCGGTCTTGATGGCGTCGACGATCTTCGCCGTATCGACATTGGGCTTGGCGGGGCTGGCGGCGGGCGTGCAGCCGCAGGCCAGGGCGGCGGCGCAGAGCGCGGCGGCGATCGCCAGGATTTTCATTTTTCAGATCTCCGGACCGAGGGACGTGACACCGCGACCATCGCCGCCCAGGCGCCGCCTCGTCAAGCGCCCTGGCCGGCCATTCGGCGATCCTCGCCTTGACGCCGCCCCCCTCCGCGCCCACTCTGGCCTCGGACCAGACGGCCGGGCGGTCGCCGCCTTTCCCGCGAGGGGAGGGGGGAGGAAAGTCCGGGCTCCACGGCGACAAGGCGGCGGGTAACGCCCGCCGGGGGTGACCCCAGGGACAGCGCCACAGAAAGCAAACCGCTCTTCGACGCCTCGGCGACGAAGGGCAAGGGTGAAAGGGTGGGGTAAGAGCCCACCGCGGACCGGGCAACCGGGACGGCACGGCAAGCCCCGCCTGGAGCAAGACCGAATAGGGATGTCGCGCCGGCCCCGAAAGGGTCGGCAGGCCGTCGCCGGCCCAGGCGTCCGGGTAGGTCGCCAGAGCCGTCCGGCAACGGGCGGCCTAGAGGAATGACCGCCGCGTCTCCGCGCAATCGGAGGCGGCACGGAACCCGGCTTACAGGCCGTCTGGTCCATTGGCTCGAGGCGGCGCTCCGATCCGCGCCCCGATCCGCGCGTTGGCCCACCGGCGAATCTCTGCTTAGGTCGAGGCGTGGATACCAGAACGACCCCCATGGGCGACGGCGCGGCTGATCGACGGAACGTGGCCGACCGGCTCATTCCCGTGTTGGCGATCGTTCTCGTCTTCGTATCGGCCGTGTGGGGATGCGTTCCGGCCAAGGCGCGGGCGCCGGCGGCGGCGCCTGGCAGCGTGTTTCTGGAGGATTTGACCTGGACCGAACTGCGCGCCCTTATCGCGGCGGGCAAGACGACCATCCTGGTCCCGGTCGGCGGCGTCGAACAGAGCGGGCCCTATCTGGCCCTGGGCAAGCACGACGCGCGGGTCAGGGTGCTGGCCGAACGGATCGCCCGAAAACTCGGCAACGCCCTGGTCGCCCCCGTGGTCGCCTATGTTCCGGAAGGAACCATCGATCCGCCCACCCAGCACATGCGGTTTCCCGGCACGATCACCGTGCCGCCCGAGGT
>JBDTIW010000276.1:0-8052 GCA_039936215.1 Caulobacteraceae bacterium
GTGCCGGTGACGCCGGGCTATCTGGGCGAGGACCAGGACGCCGAGCATCTGGCCAGGGAGGCGGCGGCGATCGGCTGGCCGGTGCTGATCAAGGCGGTGGCCGGCGGCGGCGGCAAGGGCATGCGCAAGGTCGAACGCGCGGAGGATTTCGCCGCCGCCCTGGCCGGCGCCAGGCGCGAGGCGGCCGGGGCGTTCGGCGACGATCGGGTGCTCCTGGAAAAATACGTCATCCGGCCGCGGCATATCGAGGTGCAGATCTTCGGCGACGCCCACGGCGGGGTCGTCCATCTCTTCGAGCGCGACTGCTCGCTCCAGCGGCGTCACCAGAAGGTGATCGAGGAGGCCCCGGCGCCGGGCATGGATACCGAGACGCGCCGCCTGCTTTGCGAAGCGGCGGTGCGGGCCGGCCAAGCGGTGGACTACCAGGGCGCCGGCACGGTGGAGTTCATCGCCGACGCCTCGGAGGGCCTGCGCGCCGACCGCATCTGGTTCATGGAGATGAACACCCGCCTGCAGGTTGAGCATCCGGTCACCGAGGCGATCACCGGCCTCGATCTGGTCGAATGGCAACTTCGCGTGGCGGCCGGCGAGCCCCTGCCGCTGACCCAGGACCAGATAACCATGAATGGCCACGCCATGGAGGCGCGCCTCTACGCCGAGGATCCTTCGGCCGGCTTTCTGCCCTCCACCGGACCCCTGACCCACTTTCGAATGCCCACTTGCGCGCGCGTCGATTGCGGGGTCGAGGAGGGCGGCGAGATCACTCCCTTCTACGACCCGATGATCGCCAAGCTGATCGTCCATGCCGAAACGCGGCAAGCGGCGGCGGCGGCGCTGGCGGTCGCCTGCCGGGCGGTTGAGGTGTGGCCGGTCAAGACCAACGCCGCCTTCCTGGCCCGCTGCGCCGACGATCCGGACTTCCAGGCGGGCGACGTGGACACCGGCTTCATCGGCGAGCGGCTGGAGTTCCTGACCGACAAGACCGCGCCTACCCTCGCGCCGGGCGCCGTCGCCGCCGTCGGACGATTGGAGAGTACCGCCGACCGCGGACGAATCTCGCCGTGGGGTTCGGGCAAGGGCGCGGTGGGATTTCGCCTGAACGCGGCGTCGGTGGATACCGCCCGCGTTTTCGTCAACGGCGCGGCGGTCGAGGCCAGGTTCGATTTCGCCGTGGCCGAACCTGTCTTGATGGCCAAGGACGGTGGAGTCGTTGTCTTTTCGGACGGCCAGGCGTTTTGCCTCTCCCCGCGAAGCGGCGCGGACCGAACCGCCGCCGCCGGAGCCAGCGATGGGGCCGTGCGCTCGCCCATGCCTGGACGGATCGCCTCGGTCGCGGTGGCGGCGGGCGATGCGGTGACCGCCGGCCAGACCCTGGTGGTGCTCGAAGCGATGAAGATGGAGCACGCCCTGACGGCGCCGTTCGACGGCGTAGTCGCTCAGGTCACGGCGGCGGAAGGCGAGCAGGTGTCCGAGGGCGTCACCCTGGTCAGGCTGGACGCGGCGCCCTGAAAATCGCCCCATGCCGCTGCATCTGATAAAGCTGTGCGTCGGTTGCGACACCGTCGAGGAACTGCTGGCTTGGTGGCGCGCCTCCCATGTGGAGGGCCAGCCGTGGAGGATGCGCACCCGCCAGACGCCCAGACGGGCGATGGAACTGATCGACGGCGGTTCGCTCTACCGGGTCTACAAGGGTTTAGTCCTGTCGCGGCAGCGCATCCTGGCCGTCGATACGGTGGGGACCGGCCCGGCGGCGCGCTGCGAGGTGACCCTGGAGCCTACGGTGATGCTGACCCTCCCAACCCCGCGTCGCGCCTTCCAGGGCTGGCGCTATCTCGACGCCAAGGACGCGCCGCCCGATCTTGGCGAGGCGGGGGCCGGGGAGACCATGCCCATGGAGTTGGCGCGCATGCTTCGCGAGATCGGCGCCTGGTAGATCACGCCGCCACATTGTCGATGAGACGCGTCCTTCCCAGCCGCGCGGCGGCGAGGATACGGGCGGGCGCGCGCGCCGGGCCCGGTCCCAGGCGGATAAGGTTCTCCGGTGAGCGGACCTCGAAATAGTCGACGCCGTCGAATCCGGCCGCCGTCAGCGCTTCGATCGCCTCGGCCTCCACCGCCGGCGCCGGCGTGCCCCGCGCCACTCCGGCCGCTGCTCCCAGCAGGGCGCGGTACAGGGCCGGCGCGATCTGGCGCTGCGGGGGGGTAAGGTAGGCGTTGCGCGACGAGAGGGCCAAGCCGTCGGCGTCGCGGACGATGGGCGCGCCGACGATCTCGACGGCAAGGCCGAGATCCAGGACCAGGCGGCGGATCACCTGCAGCTGCTGATAGTCCTTCTCGCCGAACACCGCGATGTCGGGGCTGGCGGCGATGAACAGCTTGGCGACCACGGTGGCGACGCCGGCGAGGTGGTCCGGCCTTACCCGGCCCTCCAGGTCGCCCGAGACGCCGGCCACGCTGACGGTGGTGGAAAAGCCGGCCGGATAGATCTCGCCCTCGTCCGGCGCATAGAGCAGGTGGCAGCCGGCCGCCTCCAACAGGACGCGGTCGCGTCCTTCGTCGCGGGGATAGGCGGCGAGGTCTTCGCCGGCGCCGAACTGCTTGGGATTGACGAACAGGCTGGCGACAACTCGGTCGGCGCGGGCGCGGGCCAGCCGCGCCAGGGAAAGATGCCCTTCGTGCAGGGCGCCCATGGTCGGAACCAGGGCCACGGTCTCGCCGGCCCCGCGCCAGGCGGCGAGGCGGGCGCGAAGGTCCGCCGCGGTCCGCACCGTCGCCAGAGACGTCATGGGAAGGCCCTCGATACGCCGCCGCTTATGGCCGAGCCGGCATTGACGGTCCAGCCGCCCTTGCGCCCGCCGCGCCGTTGCCGCAATCACAGGGGGTCGGGAAAGTGGGGAGTCGGACGTTCCGGTGGCGCCAGCGCGGGTGATTCTATTCGGCAACGAGAAGGGCGGGGCGGGCAAGTCGACCGTCGCCGTGCACGTGGCCGTGGCCCTCCTCCATGAAGGGGCGCGGGTGGCCATCGTCGATCTCGACGAGCGGCAGCAGTCCACCGGCCACTTCTTCGCCAACCGCGCCGCCTGGAACGCCGCCCAGGGCGCGGGCTTGCCGCAGCCATGTAAGATCGCTTCGGTAGCCGACACCGAGAACTTGGCGGCCGCCTTCGCGGAGGCGGTCGATTTCGTGGTCGTCGATACGCCGGGGGCGGATGTCCCCTTGTCACGGGCCGCGCACGGTTTCGCCGATCTGATCGTCACCCCGATGAACGACAGCTTCGTGGATTTCGACATGCTGGGGGTGATCGACCCGGTCACCCTGGAGGTTCTCCGGCCCAGCCTCTACGCCGAGACAGTATGGGGGGCGCGCAAGGCGAGGGCGGGACGGGGCGGGCGGGCCATCGACTGGGTGGTGCTGCGCAATCGCCTCGCCTCGGTGGAGGCGCGCAATCGTCGGCGGGTGGACGAGCGCTTGGCGACGCTGTCGCGGCGGGTAGGCTTTCGCCCTCTCGCCGGCTTGCGCGACCGGGTGATCTATCGCGAACTCTTTCCCTTCGGCCTGACGGTCAGCGATCTTTCAAAGACGGTGCGGCCGGTGCAGGTCTCTCTGGCCCACGTCGCGGCGCGTCAGGAACTGCGCGTCCTCTTGCATGATCTCGGCCTGGTCGACGCCGGCGATTCCGCCGTGGCGGCGGAGTAGCTTGGCGCCGGGATGATCTACCTCGCTCTCGGCGCGGGCCTGCTGGCCCTTCTCGTCTGGGTTGGGAGGGGGCAGGGTCGCGCGCGTCCCACCCTGCGGATTGCCAACGCCCTCATCGCCGTCCTGGCCGCCGCCGGCGCCGTCGGCTTTGGCCTGTTCGGCCGATGGCCCGTGAGCCTGGCCCTCATCGTCCTGGCGGCGTTTCTGGGCCAGAGCGCCAGACGGGGAGGGGCGCTGCCGCCCGACGGGCAGGCCTCGGGCGGGATGAACCTCGATCAGGCGCGGGCCATTCTGGGCGTTGGAGAAGACGCGACCCGTGCTGATATCGACGCGGCCTGGCGCCGGCTCATTCGCCGGGCCCATCCCGACCAGGGCGGAACCAGCGGCCTGGCCGCCCAGCTCAACGCGGCGCGCGACCGGCTGGTGAAGTGAGGGTCAGACGGGTCCTCGGACCTCGCAGGGCAGGCCGCGGCTTTTCACCGTCGAACAGGCTTCCCTGGCCGCCTGCTCATTGAAACCCGAGAAGCGGGCGCGATAGGCGCGGGCGGCCCCATCCACCGAGCCCTCGGCATTGTCGAACTGGCGGGCGAACCGGCGTGAGACGTCCTCGACCTGAGCCTTGGCCTGGCGATGGCTACGGAATTCGCCCACCTGGACCCACCAGTTGCGGGCCTCCGGCTTGGCGGGCCTGGGCGCGGCGCGGGCGGCCGCGACCGCGCCGGCCATGGAGGCCGACACCGTCATGGCCGCCGGCCGGGCGGTGTTGCGGGTCAGGACCACGTCGATCGGGTCTTCGTCGCCTTCACCCACGCCGGTCGGCGTCCTGCCCGAGGCCGGATAGGCGAAGGGAGCCGGTTGGAAGAAGTTCTGGGTCATGACCACCCGCTCGCCGCGGGCGCGGCGCTCCAGAATATCGAAGCCGGACAGCAGCAGCCCCTCGACGTCGGCGTTGCGCGCCGCGCTGGAGGAACTGCCCATGACCACCGCGATCAGCCGATTGCCGTTGCGCATGGCCGAGGCGTCGAGATTGAAGCCGGCGGCGTTGGTGAAGCCGGTCTTCAGCCCGTCGACGCCGGGCATCTTGCCCAGCAGATGGTTGGTGTTGACATAGGTCTTGCCGCCGTAGGTGAACTGCTCGGTGCTGAAAAAATTATAGTATTGGGGGTAGTCGCGGAGCACCGCGCGGGTCAGGACGGCCATGTCGCGAGCCGTGGTGATCTGGCGGTTGTCCGGCAGGCCGTTGGCGTTCACATAGCGCGTGTTCACCATGCCGAGTTGCTGGGCCTTGAGGGTCATCATGGCGGCGAATCGCGACTCGGTGCCGCCGATCCGCTCGGCCACGGCCACCGCCATGTCGTTGGCCGAGTGGACGGCCATGGCGTGCATGGCGTCGGCGAGGGAGATGGTGTCGCCCGCCCGCAGCCCCAGCTTGGTGGGCGGCTGGGCGGCGGCCAGGGGAGAAACCACGATCTGGTCGTAAAGATGAAGGCGCCCCGCAGCCAGGGCCTCGAACGCCAGATAGAGGGTCATGACCTTGGTGATCGAGGCCGGATAGCGCAGGCTGTCGGCGCGTTCGGCGTAGAGCACCTCGCCGGTGTGGGCGTCCATGACGATCGCCGTATTCTTCGGCTCGCCGTAGGCGACGCGCAGATAGGGGCTCTGCGCCAGGACGCCGGTGGATGGCGCGATCAGGCACAGGCCAAGCGCGATCGCCTGGGCGGCGCGGGCCATACGGCGGGCGGGCTCGATCATCTGGGCTCAACTCCGAACGGCGGGGAATCGGCGGCGACCTCTCGACGCCTAGGCCTCCACCCTACCATGCGTTCACCATTGTTGCGCGAAGGTAAACAAGTGTTGAGGGAACCAATTGTCGCGGAGGCATTTTCGCCATCCCCTCGCGCGATTGTGAACGAAATGGTGCGGTGCACAAAAAATCATTGACTTTCGCACTGCAGCATAACATATGGGGTCTCGGATGCGCTGAGAGGGTTTTGCTCGAAGGCGCGTCTCCTCATTCCCGCCCGCGCGCCGCGAGGCTCGCGTAACCCTCAAAGGAGATACACCAATGGCCACCGCCACCGCCGTGAAGAACACCGCCGAGCAGTTCACCGCCGCCGGCAACAAGGCGTTCAAGGACTCCGTCGAAAAGTCCATCGCCGCCCTGGGTGAAATGAACGCCTATTCCAAGAAGAACCTCGAAGCGGTCGTCGCGTCGGTGACCGCCGCCACCAAGGGTGCCGAAACCCTCGGTGCGCGCGCCATCGCCTTCTCCAAGAAGTCGGTGGAAGATCAGGTCGCGGTCGCCAAGAGCTTGGCCGGCGCCAAGAGCCTGCAGGAAGTGGTCGAACTTCAGACCGCCTTCGCCAAGTCGGCGTTCGAAACTTATGTCGCCGAAGTGGGCAAGATGAGCGAAACCGTCGCCGCCTCGGTGAAGGAATCGATGTCGCCGATCAACGAGCGCGTCACCGCCCTGGTCGAGCGCGCCCAAGCCGCCCGCTAGGCTTGCAGCCACCTCTTATCAGAGGGCGAAGCGTTGCGAAGGCCCGGTCCCCGGTCAGGGGGCCGGGCCTTTCGCTTTCCGAAGGCTCCCGGACGCGCTAACAGTCCGCCTATGTCCACGCCCGAAGAACGCCTCGCCCAACTGAATATCGTCCTGCCGCCTCCCGCGGCGGCGGTGGCCAACTATGTGCCCTTCGTCCGCCAGGGCCACCTGATCCATATCTCCGGCCAGGTGTCGCTTGACGCCGCCGGCGGCGTCCGCGGCGTGGTTGGCGAGGATCTGGATCTGGCCGCCGGCCAGGGCGCGGCGCGGTTGTGCGGGATCAACCTGATCGCCCAGATGAAGGCCGCCTGCGGCGGCGACCTTTCGCGCGTGCGGCGAGTGGTCAAGCTGGGCGGATTCGTGCAGGCCGGACCCGATTTTTTCGACATCCCCAAGGTGATCAACGGCTGCTCCGACCTGATGGTCGAGGTGTTCGGCGACGCCGGCCGCCACGCCCGCTCCGCCGTGGGGGTCTACCGTCTGCCGCTCAATTTCGCGGTCGAGGTGGACGCCCTGATCGAGGCCCCATGAAGGAGACCTTCGGCGAGGCCTGGGAACGCCTTTTCCACCCGCCGATCGCGCATCGCGGCCTGTGGTCGAGCGAAGGCTGTCCGGAAAATTCTCTGGGCGCCTTCCAGGCCGCTTGCGCCGGTGGCTACAATATCGAACTCGATGTTCAGCTCAGCGCAGATGGCGAGGCAGTGGTTTTCCACGACGCCACCCTGACCCGCATGACCGGCGCGCCGGGAAGGATCGCCGATCACACCGCCGACGGCCTCGGCGCCCTGCGTCTGGCCGGCACGGACGAGACCGTTCCCACCCTGGCCGACGCCCTGACCCTGATCGGTCACAAGGCCATGGTCCTGATCGAGATCAAGGCGCCCTACGGCGAGGTCGGCCCGCTGGAGCGGCGGGTGCACGAGGTCCTGATCGACCACAACGGGCCCACCTGCGTGATTGGCTTCAATCCCTATTCCCACGCCTGGTTCGCCGATCACCATCCCAAGATCCTTCGCGGCCTGGACAGCTACAGCTATGTCGGCGGCGACTCCCGCCATCTGGCTCCGGAACTGCGTAAGGAATTCGCCCAGCTGCGCCATGTCGCCATCGCCCGGCCGCACTTCCTGGCCCTGGGCCTCGACATGTTGCCCAGCGCCAAGGCCGATTCCCTGCGCAAGGGCGGTATGCCGGTGATCGCCTGGACCGTGCGGGCGCCAGAGCAGTGGGACGCGGTCAAGCCGCACTGCGACAACCTGATCTTCGAGGGCTTCGCCGCGTGATGGGCCTCAAGGCCGAGGCGCGGGTCCATCGCAGAATCGCCGACATCGGCCGCCAGGCCTGGGACCGGTGCGCCAACCCGCCCGGCCAGCCGGCCGATCCGTTCATTTCCTACGACTTCCTGGACATCCTCGAACAGTCGCTCTGCGCGGTGGAGCGATGCGGCTGGGCGCCCCAGCACCTGACCATCGAGGATCAGGCCGGCGCGGTGGGCGCCGTCATGCCCCTCTATCTGAAGTCGCACAGCCAGGGCGAATACGTCTTCGACCATGCTTGGGCCGACGCCTACGAGCGGGCCGGCGGCCGCTACTATCCCAAACTGACGTCCGCGGCGCCGTTTTCGCCGGTGACCGGGCGCCGGCTGCTGGTGCGCGAGGACATGGACGTGGACGCCGGCCGAACCGCCCTCCTGGATGGAGCCCTGACCCTGTGCGGCCGTTTCGGCGCCTCCACCCTCGGCGTCAACTTCCCCACCGAGGCGGAATGGCGGTTCATGGCCGGGCGGGGCATGCTGGCGCGTCAGAACCAGCAGTATC
>JBDTIW010000277.1:0-2807 GCA_039936215.1 Caulobacteraceae bacterium
CGCAGCGGGAGCTTGGCGCGCCCCTTCGCCTCCGCGCTTGACGGCGGATCGCTCATGTCGGAGTCCGCCTTGATCGACGCCATCGCGCGGTTCGGATCGCCCATTCTGGAGAGACAAGGCCGTGTCCGCCTCCATCGCCGCACTTTTTCGCCACCCGATCAAGGGCTTTACCCCGCAGGTGGTGGACAGCGCTCGCCTGGAGGTGGGACGCGCCTTTCCCGGCGACCGCCTCTACGCGGTCGAGGAGGGACCCTGCGGCTTCGATCCGGCCGCCCCCGCCTTCATTCCCAAGCAGCGCTTCGCGGTTCTGGCGAAGATTGCCGAGGTGGCGAAGGCGCGCACGGTCTATGACGAAGTGGGCGTGCTGATCGCGACCGCGCCTGGGGCGGCCGACTTCGAGGCTAGGCTCGACGACGACGCGGGCAAGACCGCGTTCGCCGCCTGGCTGACCGCCCTTCTGGGCGACGCCGCCCAAGGCCCGCTGCGGGTCGTTGACGGCGCCGGTCACCGGTTTCTGGACCATCCGGAGGGCCATGTGTCGATCGTCAACCTGGCCAGCGTGCGCGACCTCGAAGCGCGGCTGGGGCGGCCGGTCGATCGCCTGCGCTTCCGGGCCAACCTCTATGTGGAGGGCTGGCCGGCCTGGGCCGAGAACGACTGGACCGGCCGCGAGATGGTGCTTGGCGAAGCCCGCGCGCGGGTCTTCCAGCCCATCACCCGCTGCGCCGCCCCCGGCGTCGATCCGCTGACCGCCGAGCGCGACATCGACGTGACCGGGGCGCTGCATCGCTTCTATGGCCACATGCTGTGCGGGATCTATGTCCAGGTCACCGAGGCTGGGACGGTGGCGCGGGGAAACGGCGCCCATATCGTCCCTCTATAGCGCCGGAACGGCGAGGTCTTCACCCGCCAAGGCCCGCTCGATCAGGCGGAGGGTGTTGCGAAGGCCGAAGATGGCGGCGAAAGAGCCGAAGCGCGGGCCCTGGGTCTGGCCCAGGAGGACCTCGTAAAGGGCGGCGAACCAGGCGCGCAGGAGTTCGAACCCCGCCGCCTTGCCGGCCGCGTAGACCTCGTTCTGGATCGCCTCGCCGTCCTGGCAGTCGACCGGCAGTGCCCTCAGGCGCGCGGCCAGATCGGCGAAGGCAGCCCGCTCGCGCGGGTCGGGGGCGCGGAAGCGTTTGGCCGGCCGCACGAAGTCTTCGTAGTAGTGGATGGCGTAGTCGACGAGGCGATCCAGCAGGGGCTCCTTTCCGGGCGTGGCGTCCGGGAAATGGCGGGCGATGAAGCCCCACAGGATGGCCCGATCCGAGGCGTTGGAGGCTGAAACCAGATTGAGGAGCAGGCTGAACGACACCGGGCTTCCCTTGGCCGGCGGCGCGCCGCCGTGGACGCTCCATACCGGGTTGTCGAGGGGATTGGCCGGCCTAGCCGCGTCCGTAGCTGGACGATTGTAGGCGTCGAGCTGCTGCAGATATTCGTCGGACGCCTTGGGAATGACGTCGAAGGAAAGGCGTTTGGCGGACCTGGGCGAGCCGAAGAGATAGTAGACCAGACTCTCGGGCGCGCCGTAGCGGGCCCATTCCTCCAGGGTCAGGCCATTGCCCTTGGACTTGGAGATCTTCTGGTTGTTCTCGTCCAGGAAGAGCTCGAAATTAAACCCCTCCGGCGGCTCGGCGCCGAGTATCCGGCACATCCGGGAGGAGACCTTCACCGAATCGATAAGGTCCTTGCCGGACATCTCGTAGTCCACGCCCAGCGCCGCCCATCGGCAGGCCCAGTCCGGCTTCCACTGCAGCTTCACCGCCCCGCCGGTGACCGGAAGCTCGGTCAGCGCCCCATCCTCGTCCTCGAACACGATGGTTCCGCGAGCGACGCGCCGCTCCAGGGTCGGAACCTGCAGCACCCGACCGGTCTTCGGGCTGATGGGCAGGAATGGCGAATAGGTGGCCCGCCGCTCGGGGCCGAGGGTTGGCAGCATCACCGCCAAGATGTCGTCGAACCGCTCCAGGGCCAGCCGAAGGGTGGGATCGAACATCCCCGAACGATAGCACGCCGTCGATGACAGAAATTCATAGTCGAAGCCGTGGCTGTCCAGGAAGGCGCGCATGCGGGCGTTGTTGTGGGCCCCGAAACTCTCGTGCTCGCCGAACGGATCGCGCACGCTGGTGAGCGGCTTGCCCAGATCCTCCGCCAGCGCCTCGCGGTTTGGCACATTGTCCGGAACCTTCCTCAGCCCATCCATGTCGTCGGAAAAGGAGATCAGGCGGGTCGGAATGGCGTCTTCGGTCAGGGCGCGGAAGGCGTTGCGCACCATGGTGGTGCGGGCGACCTCGTTGAAGGTGCCGATATGCGGCAGGCCGGACGCGCCATAGCCGGTCTGGAAGACGACCGGACGGGCGAGAGCCGGCAGGGCGGCCTGCGCCTCATCGATCTTGCCCGAATTGATCAGCGTCGTAGCGAGGTTTCGATCGTCGTCGCCGTCCAGGCGCACTCGCAAAAGCCGCGCCAGCAGATTGCGCGCCTGTTCGAACGGCCAAGCGCGCGCCTCGCGGGCGAGGGGAGAGAGACCCTGGAACATGGGCGAGCGGGTAATGGGCGCGGTGGGCGCGGTCAATGATAAGGCCAGGTTGCACGGTCTTGTTGCGCGGGCTTCCAGCCCGCTCTTTGCGGTTGCCATCAAGAGCGGGCTTTCAGCCCATAGGCGCTAAGATAAGAGCCGTGGGAAGCAGTTGGCCTGGATTTTTCGTTTTCTTGGGGGTTCATAGAGGACCTTCGGCGGTCCGTGGCTACGTATCGCGGCGATCTGT
>JBDTIW010000278.1:0-3534 GCA_039936215.1 Caulobacteraceae bacterium
TCGACCGCCGCCCTGGCCGCCCCGACCCATCTCACCGACAGCCAGTATCTCACCGCCGTGCGTTGCCAGGCCCTGATGTCGTCGGCCGCCCTCGGCAAAATCGACACCGGCGCCCTCGACTCCCTCATCAAGGCCGAACGCAGCGGGCGCGTTTCCGCCACCGCCGATCGCGCCGACGAAGTCCGCGCCGACGCGGCCCGCGAGGCCCGCCACGCCGGGGTCCAGGAAAAGGCCCAGCTGATCGCCGAGCGCGGCGGCGTCTGCCAGACCTGGAACGAAGGCGGCACGACCACCGCCGCCGCCCAGATGGCCCAACCCACCAGCGCCAACTGACGGCGTTACCTTAGCCCTCGCCCACAAGACGGAGCGAGGGCTCAACCCGCCAATTCGAAATCGATGACCAGCGGCAGGTGGTCGGACGCCAGCCGCGCCAGCGGACCGTTCGGCGCCGCCAGCCTCAAGATACGCACGCCGGCGCTGATCAAGGCGTGGTCGATGCGCAGGACCGGCATGGCGGAGGGAAAGGTCGCCACGCGGCCGGCGCGCGCGCCGCGCACCGCATGGGCGTCGGCGAGCTTGGCCGCCAGAGTGCGATAGGCCACCGTCCGCGAGGTGGCGTTGAGGTCGCCCAGCAGGATCAGCGGGTCGCGGCGGCCCTTCGCTCCCAGCCATTCGTCCCCGGCCAGGGCGGCGGCCTGGATCTGCTGTTCCCTGGGCACCAGACCCAGATGGGTGTTGATCACCTGAAGCTCCGCCCCCGCTCCCACCTCGATCGCCACCCACAGCGCCCCGCGGGGCTCCAACTGGGGGATGCGCCCATAGCCGGGCAGCGGGCCGGCCTTGATCAGGCGTTCCGGCAGGGCGGTGAGGATGGCGTCGCCGTACTGCTCCTCCTCGACCTTGAGGGCGGCGTTGAAGCGTGAGGTCATCAGCAGGCGCTGCGCCAGCTGGTGGGCCTGATCGACCCCGCCGGTGCGGGCGCGGCCCACGTCCACCTCCTGCAGGGCCACGATGTCGGGCGCTTCCGCGGCGATCACCGCCGCCACCCGCCCCACGTCCAGCCGCCGGTCGGTCCCCACGCAGCGGTGGACATTATAGGTGAGGATGCGGGTCATCGAGATCCTTGCCGGCCAAGTCTCATCCTAACGCGCCAGGGCCGCTATGGTCTTGCTTCCACCTTGACGCGAGGGGGCGCTTGGCAAAGCCGCCGCCGCGATCCTATGGTCCAGGCGAGACGCGCACCGCCGAAAGGAAAACGCCATGGACCTCGACTTCTCTCCCACGGACACTGCCTTCCGCGACGAGGCCCGCGCCTTCATCGCCGACAACTATCCCGCCGCCATCCGTGAGAAGCAGCGCGACGAGGAATCCCTGACCAAGGAGGACTATTTCTCCTGGCATCGCATCCTGGCCGCCAAGGGCTGGGCGGCGCCCTCCTGGCCCACCGAATGGGGCGGCGCGGGCTGGACGCCGACCCAGAAATATATCTGGTCGGAGGAGCAGGCCAACGCCGACACCATCCCCATCCTCCCCTTCGGGGTGCTGATGGTCGCCCCAGTGATCTATACCTTCGGGACGCAGGAGCAGAAACAGCGCTTCCTGCCCGGCATCCGCGACGGCCTGGTCTGGTGGTGCCAGGGCTACAGCGAGCCGGGGGCCGGCTCCGATCTGGCCTCCCTGACCACCAAGGCCGAGCGCATAGCGGACGACGACGGCCGCGAGTATTACCTCGTCAACGGTCAGAAGACCTGGACCACCCTGGCCCAGTTCGCCGACTGGGGCTTCTTCCTGGTCCGCACCGATCCCACCGTCAAACCCCAGGCGGGGATCAGCTTCCTGCTCATCGACATGAAGAGCCCCGGCATCGAGGTGCGCCGCATCACCACCCTGGAGGGCGGCCACGAAGTCAACGACGTCTTCCTCGACAACGTCAAGGTGCCGGTGGAAAACCGCATCGGCGAGGAGAACAAGGGCTGGACCTGCGCCAAGGCCCTGCTGCTGCACGAACGCTCCGGCATCGCCGGGGTGGCGCGCTCCAAGCGGGGCCTGGCCCGCCTGCGCCAGATGGCGGGGGCCGAACGGGCCGACGACGGCGGACCCCTGCTCGCCGACCCCTTCTTCCGGCGCAAGGTGGCCGAACTGGAGATAGATCTCACCGCCCTGGAATTCACCGAACTGCGCACCCTGGCCGGCGAGAGCTCGGGAAAGGGCCCGGGCCCGGAATCCTCCCTGCTGAAGATCAAGGGCACCGAGATCCAGCAACGCCTCACGGAACTGGCTCTGGAGGCGGCCGGCTGCTACGGCGCCCCCTATCTGCGCGACTTGGCGCACAACGAGCGCGGCATCGGCCCCGACTACGCCCACGGTCTGGCCGGAACCTATTTCAACGTCCGCAAGACCTCCATCTTCGGCGGCTCCAACGAAATCCAGCGCAACATCATCGCCAAGCTGGTGCTGGGGCTGTGAAGCGACCGATTCCCGGTGACCCCTCCTCCTACCGTCATGGCCGGGCTTGTCCCGGCCACCCATGGATCGACTGGCATGGGTCGCCGGGACTTACGCGCGGCGATGACGGTGAAATTTGGGACGAGCGTGCGAAAAACTCACCCCCCATCTTCAGGAACCTCTGATGGATTTCTCCTTCACCGAAACCCAGACCCTGATGCGCGACAGCGTCGCCGCCTGGCTGGCCGACCACTATGACTTCGACGCCCGCCGCGCCGCGATCGCCGCACCCTCTGGGTGGCGGCCGGAGGTTTGGCGGGCCTTCGCCGAGGACCTGGGTATTCTGGGCGCGTCCTTCCCCGAGGACCTCGGCGGCCTGGGCGGCGACGCCACCGATGTGATGGTGGTCATGGAGGAGTTCGGCAAGGCCCTGGTGATCGAACCCTACCTCGCCACGGTGGTCATCGCCGGCGGCATTCTGACCCATGCCGCGCCGGCGAACGCCGCCGAACTGATCGGCCAGATCGTCGCCGGCCACGCCATCTTCGCCTTCGCCCAGGCCGAGCCCCAGAGCCGCTACAACCTGGCCGACATCGCCACCACGGCGCGCAAGGACGGCGGTGGTTGGGTATTGAATGGCCACAAGGCGGTGGTGATTGGCGCGCCCTGGGCCAGCCACCTCATCGTCACCGCCCGCACCGGCGGGGCGCGGCGCGAGGCCGGCGGAGTGTCGGTGTTCCTGATCGACAGGAACGCCAAGGGCGTCGTCACCCGCGACTATCCCACCGTCGATGGCGCCCGGGCCTCGGAAGTCTTTCTCGAGAACGTCTCGGTTCCCGCCGAGGCCCTGATCGGCCCCGAGGGCGCCGCCCTGCCGCTCGTCGAACAGGTGGTGGACGAGGCCATCGCCGCGGTGTGCGCCGAGGCCTGCGGGGTGCTGCGCCGCCTGCACGAGGGGACCCTCGACTACACCCGCCAGCGGCGGCAGTTCGGCGCCCCCATCGCCTCCTTCCAGGTCCTCCAGCACCGCATGGTCGATATGTTCATGGCCGTCGAACAGGCGGTCTCCATGACCTTTATGGCCCACAT
>JBDTIW010000279.1:0-8112 GCA_039936215.1 Caulobacteraceae bacterium
CCACGCCCCGCTGGCCGCCGTGCGCACATCACCCCCACTGAACCCGATCATACCGGCCCTCCGTAAATCACCAGAAGCCGATGAATCAGCTAAATCAGGCCATGGGAATCAAGAAGCAGCGGCGACGTCGTGATCACAACTCACTTCCGTGCATGCCGTAGCCTGATGGGGAGGGAGGAAGCCCCCCTCAGACCGTCCAACTCTCCGGGTTCGGATACGCCTCGTTGCGCATCAGGCGGCTGAGGCCCAGGGCGCAGCGGACGACGAACCATATCCAGGTGGCGATCAGAAGGGGGATGCCGATCAGGACGAAACAGAGAACCACCGAAATAGAAGCATAGAGCAACCCGATCCAGAAGGTGCGGATCTGAAACGTGTAGTGGCTCTTGAGCCATTCGGCCGCGCCGTCGCGCTCCACATAGGCGAGCACCACCCCGACGATGCAGCTGACCCACCCGATCACCGGCACGAAGTGAGCCAGATAAAGGATGTAGATGATCAGCGGCATCTCGTGTGGCCGCGACAGGATCGAGGGGGCCGGGGACGGGGCCTCGGCTGGCGGCGGGGTCAGTGATTCGGTCATGTTTCGCTCCCTTGGCTTGGCGAAGTCTAACCCCGCACCGCGACGATCTCCACCCCGGCGGCGGCGGCGTGGGGGGCCAGGGCCAGGGGCTTTTCCACCCGCACCCGGGCGCGCAGGACGCGAGGCTCGGCGAAGCAGGCCTCGGCCAGGCGCTGGGCGAAGGATTCCACCAGGCCGATATGGCCGGCGGCGGCGATGGCGCGGGCGGCGGCGGCGATCGATTCGTAATTGACCGTATCGGCCAGGGCGCGCCAGCCGGCGGCGGCGACATCCAGCTCAACATCGACGATCAGCGGCTGGCGCCGGCCCTGTTCGTGAGGATAGACGCCGATCTCCGCCTCGATGGCGAGCCCTCGCACGAACACCTTGGTTACGAGAATCTTGGGCGCCGCGACGGTCGGCGCGGCGGGCTCTTCCTTGGCGAGGGGCATGTCAGTCACCGGCCACATCGGGGGTTTGCCAAGCCAGGTGCTGGCCGCCATCGACGGCGATCATCTGACCGGTGACGGAAGGGGCGTCAATCAGATAGCGCAGGGCCTGGGCGATCTGCTCCGGATCGGCGCCGTGGCCCAGGGGGACGGCGGCGGCTTCGGCGGCGAAATCCCGCGGCGACTGGTGGACCGAGGCGAGGGTCGGCCCAGGTCCGATGGCGTTGACCCGGATGCGCGGGGCCAAGGCCTGGGCCAGGGTCTGGGTCGCCGTCCACAAGGCGGCCTTGCTCACGGTGTAGCTGAAGAAACGCGGATTGAGGCGCCAGACCCTCTGGTCGGCGATGTTGACGATCAGGCCGTCACGCTCGGACGGCAGGGCGGCGGCGAAGGCCTGGGCGAGAAGGATCGGGGCGCGCAGATTGGCGGCCATGACGGTATCGAAACCGGCCGCCGTCAGGGTGGCGATGCGGTCGTCGGCGAACAGGGAGGCGCAATTGACCAGCAGGGTGAGCGGGCCGGGCGCTTCGGCGATCAGGCGCGCGCAGGCCCCAGGGTCGGAAAGATCGGCGGCGCGGGTCTCGGCGCGCCGGCCTGCCTGGCGGATGGTCCGCGCCGTCTCTTCGGCGTCGTCCGGGGAGGCGTGATGGTGGACGAGAACATCGTAGCCGGCCTCGCCGGCCGCGAGCGCCAAGGCCCGGCCGATGCGCCGCGCCGCGCCCGTGACAAGCGCCCAGCCGCGCGGGGCCACGGCGGCGCTAGTCGAGACGGCCGAACTCGAACCAGTTCAGCGCGCCCAGGGCGACGATGAAGATGAGGATGGCGGCGATGGCGACCATGGAGCGGGCTTTCCTGGGGCTGGCAAGCCCGCTCTAGCGGCGGCGGCGCGGGCCTGCAAGAGGCTGCCGCGGATCTGTCAACGCGGATCAGGGCGACGCCTCATTTGTGGATCACCCCCATCTTCACCACCTCGAAATCGGCTCCGGTCACCTGGCCCAGTTCGCCGACCAGAGCGCTGTTGTTCCAGCGGTCGTCGGGGGCGCCGGAGATGAACCAGCTCGAGCCGTTGTCGGCGACGAACATGCCATAGGTCTTGAGGGCCTGGAGGATGACCTTGGTCTGCGGACTGAAGCTTGCCGGTATCTGGTAGGCGGCTTTCAGGCGCACCCGCATGCCCATGGGCGGCAGGTTGCGGCTGGTCTGGGTGGACGCCCAGTGGTTGGCCGGAAGCACATAGGCCCGCCGGCTCTGGCCGACGGTGAAGCGCAGGGCGTGAGGGATCAGGCCGGCGGACGCCTCGTCGTAGCGCGCCAGGCCGGGGAAGATCGGCAGGCCGGCGGCGTCGGCGCTGGTCCAGCCCGGCTTGGCGGTGGGCCGCACATTGTCGGAGTCGAGATGGAAGATGGCCCCGGCGTCGGCGCGCCAACTGCCGTCCGCGTTGGGCGTGGCGTGGAACATTTCGTAGAGGCGGTTGGAATCCTTGTCGATGACCAGCACATGACGGTCGCCGCCGAACTTGCCGCCGCCGGGTTTGTAGCCCTCGATCGGGGCGCCGGGCGGCACGGGATAGGGCCCGGGATCGCTTTGGTCCTTGTAGAGCCCCAGGTCGATCGTCACCGGCGGCTGAGAGGCCGAGACGACCACGTACGGGATGCCGATGATGGCGCCGCCGTAGAGCCCGGCCCCGAAATCTGGGTGCAGACCCGTCGTCAAGCCGATCGAGGCGATCAGATGGGCCGAGTTCGGATCGACCGGCGCGGCGCTGATATCGGTGTTCCAGGCGTTGTCGGCCGGAAAGGGAACCGCGCCGTTCAGGCTCGCGTCGACGCCGAGGCTGGCGCCGGCCATGGAGCCATAGACGAGCGGCGGGCGGGGCGCGGCGGCGGCAAGCGCCGGTCGGAGCGCCAACAACGACGTCGCGGCGGCGAGCAACAGAAAAGCCTTCACGGCGGCTCTCCCATGAATGGGTTGACAACGATGTGTCGCCGGTTTCGAAATTCAGGCTACGGGCGGGTGGCCCTGGCCTGCCGCGGCAGGGGATCCGGCTTCGACACCGGAACCCTTTTTCGTGACGGCAGTCTCAGGCGTCACCCACCCGCGCCGGTTCACTGTTGAACTCAATCGCCTTTTAGTGATGCACTTGAGTGATGAAGGTGCCCCAGTTGGCGTAGGTGCCGCGCGGGTAGGTCGCGGCGTTCGGGATGAACTCATTGGCGACGTACAAGTAGCCAGTCACTGGGTCCACCATGCCGCCACCATAGTCGCCCCAGCGCCCGACGCCGGATCCGCCATAGCCGGTGAAGCCGTCATCGGAGGTATTGCCGGCGCCCACGACGTAGATACTGCCGTTGGTCGCACTCCTGTTGAAGTTGATGAACGAGGTGCTGGGATAGCCCCCGGCCACGCTGCCGCTGGTATTGGTAATCGATGCGCCAATGACGCCCGTCCCCTCCGCGCTTAGGGCGAAGTCCGGATAGCTCATGCTATAGCCGTTGGGCGGAACGACATAGCCTTGCGCCACGATCGAACCGGTCACCCCCGACGAGGTCGCCGTGGGCTTCACCTGGAACCACGCGATGATGTCGCGGGCTAGGCCGTTGCCGTCGGTGCTCCCGGTGGCCAAGGCGGCGTAGAGGTTTCCGCCTTCCGTCAGCTTCACCCCTCCGCCGAAGGAATTGTAACCTCCATCGATTTTCGGAGCCGACGTGGCGCCCACCGATTGGCCGTAGGGCCCGACGACGTTCGGCTGCGTCTGAGCCACCGTCCCGCCATAGGATTCCGCGGCTATGTCGATGCCGTGCGCGGTCAGGCTGGTGGGGGAGGTGCTAAGCTTACTGGTGTTGCTGATGGCCCAGACCCGCACATTGGTCGATCCGTCATAGATATTGCGCGCGGTGAGCGCGAATTCGGTGCCCCCGGCGGATCTCACGAAAGCCGCGCCCGGCGCCGGGATGCTGGGCTGCACCACGAAGTCAGGCAGAAGGAAATAGACGTAGCCGAAGCCCGCGCCCGCCTCCAGCGCGGTTTTGGGCAGGGCGTAAAAGCCGGTGTCCACAAAACCGCCGGAGCTGTTGGAGAACAAATCGGCCGCGATGTAGAAACCGTTCTTGTCGAACCCGACCTGCGGGTAATCAGGAAGGCACGAGCCTCCGCAGGCGCTGATCCCGCTGGTGGCGGCGTCGATATAATAGACATAGTAGCTGCCCAAGGGATCGCTGGTTTGGCTGATGGCCACGGCGAAGCCGTCGAAAGTGCCGCTGTACATCAGCTCTTCGACGAACCAACGCTGTGTGGTGGCGTCGAACACGGCATGCGGGTCGCTGAGATTGTAGGTCGTGCCCGTACCGAAGAACGTCGCGTTGGCCAGCGGCGAACTGAGCGCGCCGCCCGATGTATTGAACACCTGCAGGGTATTGTTGACGATTTCGAGGATCTCGCCGTTGTTGACCGCCAAGCCCTGATCGGGCGGCTCCAGCTCGCCTCCGGTGGCGGCGAGATTCGATCCCTCATAGATGCCGGTGAAGCCCGTCCTTCTTTCTCTCGCTAACAGCGCCGGCGGGCGGACGGCCGCGTTGGACGTGGCGAACCTCGGCAACGGGCCGACGCGGGCCCCAAACTGGCTTCCGTCCGGATAGCGATGAAGCGGCATCGCGACCGGCTTGCCCTTGTTCGACGCGGCCAACATGGCGCGGTTTGCCGGGCTTGCCGCAAGCGTCGCCACGGAAGCGACTCCATGCAGGGTCGCGCGGACTTCCACAGCGTGGGGGGTGAGCGCCGTCGAGCCCGCGAGCGCCGACAGCGGCGAGGTCGCCGCAGCCAGCATCACGCCGGCGGCGGCCAAAAGGGACCACTTCATGTTCGTGCCCCTGGTTGTCGAAACGGATTTCGATTTCATCGTCAGCCTCCCTGATGACCGGCCTGATAACCGGCAAGTTTCAAAAAAAGCGCTCCACCCGTGGAACCTTCGGCATATGGACTTGGCAAGTCGCTTCAAATGAGCCAACTCGGATCGATAGACTAGGTCAAGGTAGCCGAGAAGGTGCATCGACGTGCATTTCGGTGCATGGCGACGAGGCCCAGTCTCAATCGGCAATTTCCCCGCGCCCCGCCTATCAGCAACTCGCCGAGTTTTCTTCCCGTAAGTAATCATGGCACATTCGGGGGGTTTTTACGAGTCGTGTCGGATTTCACTTTTTCGTGATCTTGTTGCGCCGCGGAATCGCCGCCGAGAGAAAATAAACACTTTCGGGGCGCCGAATTGAATTCGTGGGATATCCATTCCAGGGTGCCTGCTGGGGGCGAGCATCCAGGCTCCCTATCCCAGTGTCTCGCCCAAGGAGAAGTCGATGATCGAAGCGTCCTGCCATTGCGGCGCGGTGCGCCTCCAGGTCGCGCGGGCGCCGGAGAGCGTGACCGATTGCAATTGTTCGATCTGCCGGCGGCTGGGGGTGCTGTGGGCCTACTATCGGCCGGACGAGGTCGAGCTGATCGCCGCGCCCGGCGCCGTCACCGCCTATGTTCGCGGCGACATGGAAGCGTTGGCCTTCCATCACTGCAAGGTGTGCGGCTGCGCGACCCACTGGGCGAATCTCGACCCGACCGCCGAGCGGATGGGCGTCAACGCGCGGCTGATGGACCCGGCGGTTCTGGCCGGCGCGAAAGTCCGCCGACTCGATGGAGCGGACACCTGGGCCTATCTGGATGAGCCTTGAATTGCGGCGCGCCGCGACCGCGCGAAATCCGGGCGAAGGCCCATCGGCATGACGATCACCGGCCAGGGCTGGGAGCTGTTGGTGGAGCGGTTGGGGCTTCACGCCGCCGGTTCGGTCACGCGGACCTATGGGCGCTACCAGCTATTTCGCAACGGCGTGGCCGCCGATCCGCGGGGACATATGTGCGAATGCCCCGGCCCTGGCGACAACGCCGTCGAAGGCAGCGGCCTGAGAATCGCGCCAGGCCGCTATCCCCTGTGGACTCAGTTCGGCCGCTTCCGGACGATCGGTTATCGCGACAGCGCCACGCCGCCCGGCGCCGATCCCATGCCCGCCCTGCGCCTGGAAGAGACCGGAAACCGGGTGGCCATCCTGATCCATCCGGGTCACCCGCCCACGCCCTACCTTTCCAGCGTCGGCTGTCTCAATCCAATCAAGGCCCTGGCGGCGGGCGAGCCGATGGATTTCGCGGACTCCCGCGACCGGGTGATCGCCATGATCGACGACCTGAGAGCCTTCTCGCCGGGCGCCTTCGCCTCGGCGACCGGAACGAGGATCGAGAACGCCTGGGTGATTATCGTCGGCGAGCCCATGGACCCCTTGGCGCGATAGCCTGCGGCGCTACCGCATCTCTCCGGTGTGGCCGAGGCTGTAGCGGCCCGGTTGCGGCCAGACGGTGAGACCATGGGGGGTTTTGCCGACTGGGATGGAATCGACGTGGCCGCTTGCCGTGTCGATGGCGTAGACGACATTGTCGAACCGGCCAGACAGCCACAGACGGCGCCCATCGGCGCTGACATTGCCCATGTCCGGGCTGCCGCCGCCGGGGATGGGCCAGGTGCGCTCGACCTTGCGGGTGGCGAAATCGATCACTGAAACGCTGCCCGGGCCATGGGGCAGGCCGTTGATGCGGTGCGATCCGCGGTTGGAGACATAGAGCTTTGTTCCGTCGCGGCTGGGATAGAGGCCATGGGCGCCGACGCCGGTGTGGATGAAGCCGACCTCCTTGAATTTGTCGCCATCGACCAAGCTGACGCCGTCGGTCATCATGTTGGCGACATAGAACAAACTGCCGTCCGGCGAGGAGCGGATGTCCTGCGGCATGCCGCCCGCCGCGAGCTTCAGGAAGCCCAGGACCTTGCGATGTTTGACATCGACCTTGACCAGGCCGCCGTTGAATTCGCAGGTGAAAATGGCATAGCGGCCGTCCGGGGAATAGTCGGCGTGGTTCAGGCCGTCGCAGGCGCGAATCAGAAGCTCGCCCTGGAGCTTCATGGTGTGGGGATCGCGATATTCGAGGCTTCGCTTCGACTCGGCGACCACCACGGCCGAAGTCCCGTCCGGAGTGAAATACATGTTGTAGGCGTCATCGACGGTCAGGATGCGGGTCGGTTTGGCCGTGGTGGGGTCGATCGAAGTCAGGCTGCCCTGACCCCTGGCCGCCTCGCTGCCAGTCACCCACAGGGTCTTCAAGTCCCACGACGGGACGACGTGCTGGGGATTTTGCCCGACGGGGTAGCGATCGACCACCTTCAGGGTGGCCGGGTCGATGACGTAGACGTCGTTCGAGCCGATGTTCGGCACATAGACGCGGCCGAGCGCCCCGGCCACGGCCGGGCTGAGGCGCCCGGCGACCGTTCCTTGGTAGATGTTGATCGCGCCCTTCGATCGAGGCGGATGCTCGCCTCCGGGAGAACAGGCGACGAGCGCCGACGCGGCGAACACCAGGGGCCAAAGCCGTTTCACAAGGCGCCGGATCGGCATGGGCTCTCCAAGGGATTGAGGCGGGGACAAGCGATAGCTCCCCTTTAGGGGCGGCGAACGGCGGCCTCAATGGCCGTTGTGGTCTCATCGACGATCGCGTCGGCTCCGAGGGCGCCGAGCGCGGCGCTGGCCCGCCTGGGATCGCCGTGGACGCCGTCGGCGGGCGCGTGCCGGGCGCCCGTCATCAGGGCCTCGCGCCGGACCATGGCGGGTGCGATGGCCAAGGTCAGGGCGGTGTCGGCGAGCCCGGCGTGGGTTCCGATTTCCGCCAGCGAATAGCCGCGGCGTCGCAGGGCGGCCACATAGCTCGTCTGGGTGACGCCGTAGTAACCCGCGATGTAGTGGGCCCGCGCTGGCGAGGCCGTCCAGCGGCGATTCAGGCTGTCGGCGACGGTTTTGAGATCGTCCTGATAGCCACCGTGGTCGCCCAGGAAGACGACATCCTTGAACCCGTGGAGGGCGAAGCTCATCGCCGCCGATTCCAGGGTCTGGCGGAACACCTCGGGCGGCACGGTGATCGTGCCGGGAAACCGCATGTGCTGGGTGGGCGGATCGATGGTTCCTTCCGGAACATAGGCGACCACGGGGGCGACCAGGGCGTTGCCGAGTTTTCGGGCGATCCGTT
>JBDTIW010000280.1:0-7575 GCA_039936215.1 Caulobacteraceae bacterium
GAAGCGCACCGTCATCTCCTCATGGAGCGCTCTTCTGGCCTATACGCGCGTGGCCATGGCCCATGAGGCGCGCGAGCAGTTCCGGGTGCTGTTCCTGGACAAGAAGAACCAGCTTATTTCCGACGAGGTGATGAACCGCGGCACCGTCGATCACGCCCCGGTCTATCCGCGCGAGATCATGCGCCTGGCTCTGGAATTGTCGGCCAGCGCGGTGATCCTGGTTCACAACCACCCCTCCGGCGATCCCACCCCGTCGGCCGCCGACATCGACATGACCCGCCAGGTCGTCGAGGCCGGACGCCCGTTGAAGATCGCCGTCCACGATCATCTGGTGGTCGGCCGCGAGGGGGTGGCGAGTTTCAAGGCGTTGGGGTTGTTCTGACTTTCGCTTGAGTACCCGATGGCGCTTTCTTATTCGATTTGATCCGATTGTGCTCAACAGCGGCACGGATGAGATTTTTCAGGGCGCGCTCGTTGATCACATCACCCTCGAAAAAATCGATGGCGCGCCAAACCTTGCCTTCGAGCCCCGCATTGAAGAGCTTGTCAGGATCTGGGAGGCTCGCTCCGTGGGCAAAGGTAAGTTTCACCTTCCCTTTGTGGGCGTTGCCGACCGCGATGATTCCGTGGCGAGACCACACCGGGCTTCCCATCCACTTCCACTCCTCGATTATCTCTTTGTTGGCCTCAAGGATGGTTTTGCGGACGCCGGCGAGGGTTTCGCCGCGCCAGTCGGCGAGTCCGGCGATCAGCCGATCGATGTTTTCCGATGCATTCATTGGATCGTCATACCTTAAAATTCCGCGCCGGCGGAATTCAATCCGTCCGCGCCAGGACCTGCTCCAGGGCGGCAAAGAATCCCTGCCACCCGTGTTTGGCGCCCTGATAGTACCGCGCATGCGCGTGATCCGATGGGAAGCCCGACTGCTCCATACGCAGGTTGGTCCCCGTGCTCGAAGGGGTGAGCGTCCAGGTGACGACGGTCTCAAGACCCATGGCCGCCCAGGTGTAGGACAGCGTTTTGTTCGGTTCGACGCTAAGGACCCGGCAGTCGACAGCGCCCCAATCCGCGCGAAAATTGAAGCGGTGGTCCACGACAGGCTTGAAGTCGTTCTTCATGAGCCACGCCTCGATCAGGTGTGGCTGGGTGAGCGCGCGCCAGATCTTTTCCGGCGGATAAGCGATCTCCCGATCGACAATGACGACGAGCACTTCGGTCGCGGTATCAGTCATTGGTCCATCCTTTTCAGCAAGTCTTCGAGGTGGTCGAACCGGCTTTGCCAGAAGCCGGTCATTTGGCTGGTCCAGTCGATCAGCGGGGCCAGCGCGTCGAGCCGCGCGCTGCAGTGCGTCTGGCGACCTTCGTGGCGGTCGCGCACCAGCCCGGCCCGCTTGAGGACCCCGAGATGTTTTGAGACGGCCGGTTGCGAGACCCCGGCCCGAGCCGTCAGGGCGCCGACCGTCTGGTCTCCCTCGCGGCACAGCCGCTCGAAGATGGCCCGCCGGGTCGGATCGGCGAGCGTTCTGAAGAGCACATCGTGAGCGTTCGGCATTTGGGATCTATAACCTATTGGCTATTGATTGACGCATAACCGCCGAGATATGTGTGAGTCAAGCGGGAACGTGGAGCGGCATGATCCGTGGATGACGGATCCTCAGTCGTTGAGACTGATCTTCCAGGTGTCCAGGGTGGTGCCCAATTGCTGGTCCAACTGGGTGACCGCGTTCAGGTAGGCGATGGCGGCCGACAGAGCCTGGGTGTCGGCGGCGCGCAGATTGGTCTCGAAGGTCAGCACCTCGAAATTGGAGGTTCGTCCCACCCGCAACTTTTCGCGCTCCAGATCCAGGGTCTGGGCGGCCAGATCGCGCGCCTGGCGGGCGGCTTCGACCCGCCGCCAGGTGAGTTCGACGCCCTGGACCGCGTCGCGCACCTCCGCCTCGATCTGCTGGCCCAGATCGGCGAGCTGAACCTCTTGGGTGCGCACCGTCGTCGTGGCCTGAATCTCGCCCTGTGCGAGGGTGTGGTCGCCGAGCGGTATGCTCAGTTCGAGGCCGACGCTGCCGCTGGTGCCGCTCAGGCCCACGCCCAGGATCGGCTGCCCGGTCAAAGGGTCGGTGGTGACCAGGGTCCCGCCCTGCTGGGTCTGATGCTGGATGTCGCCGATGATCGACAGGTTCCACAGGCGGTCGTTCTTGGCGACGATCAGCCCCTGGCGGGCCTGCTCCAGCGCCCGCCGCTGGGAGAGATAGTCCGGCCGGGTGTCCAGGGCGATGGCGATGGCGCGGTCTAGATCGACGGCGACGTGATCGACCTTGAGCGAATCGGCCGCCGTGACGTTGGTGTGCAGGTCCATGGCCAGCAGACGCAGGAGGGCGAGCTGGGCGCTGTTGCGCGCCTGCTCGGCCTCCAGCAAGGCCACCCGCTGATTGGCGATGTCGGCCTGGGTCTGGACGAGCTCGGCGGCGGCCATGCGTCCGGCCTCGATCAGCGCCTGGTTGGTGGCCAGCTGGGCTTGCGAGCGGTCCAAGGAATCGCCGGCGATCGTCAGTTGCTGCTGGGCCTCCAGCAGGGCGCGATAGGCGACGATGATATTGGTCACCGTGTCGATCACGGTGGCCTTGAGGGCTTGGCGGTTGATCTTCTCCTGCAACTCGGCGATCTTGATCGGCGCGGCGTTGACGGCGATGCCGGCCCCGCGCAGCAGGGGCTGGTTGACGCTCAAGGTGGCGATGTCGGAGCTCTGGTCGACGCCGCCGGAGCGGATGTCGAACCGCGTCCAGGAAAACTGGAACTGCGCTCCGGTCGGCGTGAGCCAGGAGACCGTGGGCGAGAGGCTGATCGTGGAACCGTCGGCCCCGCCGCCGCGGGTGGCCTGCGCGCTGGCGGCCAGGACGGCGGTGGGCCGAAACCGCGTCTTGGCGACGAAAAGGTCGTACTTTTCAGCCACTCGGGCGATATAGGCGGACTTGACGGTGCGGTTGTCGCGCAGGCCGACGAACACGGCGTCGGCGAGGCTGAGCGGCAGGCGCGGCCCGGTGGCGAAGGCGGGCGGCGCGGGTGGGGAGGCAGCCGGCGGATGGGTCGGCGGCGTTTGGCTCTTCACGGGGCCGGGCGCGAAGGCCACTATCGCCGCGCACGCCAATCCGGCGGCGCCATGGAAGGAGGGCCTATGCCAAGAGCGATCGCGCGCGGCGCCGTGGCGTGCTGTCTCGTCCTGGCCGGCTGCGCCACGCCCAGGGTTCTGAAGGCCCCGCCCGGCACCCCGACCATGGCGCGGCCGGCCACGCCCAACCCCCTCCCCGCCTACGCCACGCCCGACCCTGGTCCGCACACTCAGTTCCAATCCGATCCTTCCGCTACGCCGTGACGGCGGGACGGTCTTCACAAGCTAACCGCGAAGACGCCAAGACGCCAAGCTTAAGAGAACCCATTCATGCGCTCGACCCATCCGCCGACACCATGCTGGAGTTGATCGGCGTCGAAAAGAGCTATGGGCCGCCGACCCGGCCGACACCGGTGCTGAGGGGGGTCAGCTTCACGGTGGCGGCGGGCGCCTTCTGCGCCATCCTCGGGCCCTCCGGTTCGGGCAAGAGCACCTTGATGAACATCGTCGGCCTGCTCGACCGCCCCACGGCGGGCGCGGTACGACTCGGCGGCGAGGCGATCGACCTGGACTCGCCCGAAGCGGCGGCGCACGTCCGCAACCGGGCCATCGGCTTTGTCTTCCAGTCCTTCCAGCTTCTGCCGCGCCTCACCGCATGGGAGAACGTCGCCCTGCCCCTTCTCTACGGCGGGACGGCGCGCCACGACCGCAAGCCGGCCGCCCTGGCCATGCTGGAGCAAGTGGGACTGGGCGATCACGCCGACCATCGCCCGGCCGAACTGTCCGGAGGCCAGCAACAGCGCGTCGCCCTGGCGCGGGCCCTGGTCCGGCGCCCCAAGCTGGTCCTGGCCGACGAGCCGACCGGCAGCCTCGACAGCGTCACCGCCGGCGAGGTGATGGCCCTTCTGCGCAATCTGAACCGGCGACTGGGTGTCACCGTGCTGATGGTGACCCACGACCACGACCTGGCGGATCGCTGCGATCGGCAAATCGAACTGCTGGACGGCCGCGTCGTCGCCGACACGGCGGGCGCATGACTCTCTGGCCGTTCAAATTCTCCAGCCTGCCGCTGGCCGAATCGGTGGCCGAAGCCCTGGCGAATCTAGGCGCCCAGCGCCAGCGCTCGGCCCTCGCCCTGTTGGGCATACTGATCGGCACCGCCTCGATCGTCGCCATGCTGACCATCGGCCACATGGCGCAGCGCGAGACCCTCAAGCTGTTCCGCCACCTGGGCGTCGACATGTTGCAGATTCACGCCATGCCGGCGGGAAATTCGCCGGCCGGTGTGCTCGACCGGCGCCTGATCGAGCAATTGCCGGCCCGCGAGGGCGCCATACTGGCGGCGACGCCGATGGTGGCCGACCACGACCAGGTGTCGGCCGGAACCCAGAACGCCGAACTCGACGTCGCCGCCGTGACCGCCAGCCTGCCCAGGCTGGTGACCCTGCCCATCACACAGGGCCGCTTCATCGCCCTGATCGACGATGACGCCCTGGTGGCGGTGGTCGGGGCGGGCGCGGCGCAAAAGCTCTCGGCCCCGGGCGCGCCGATCGTCCCGGGGGCCAAGGTCGGGTTGAAGGGCTATCTGTTCACGGTGATCGGGGTTTTGGGACCCACGCCCTTCACCGTCCTCGATCCGACCGATTTCAACGACGCGGTGCTCATTCCCCTCACCGGAGCGCGGCGGGTGTTCGATCCGCCCGATCCGACCACCGTCCTCATTCATCTGCGTCCCGAGGCGGACGTGAAGGCGGCCGGCGCGCGAGTCTCGGCCATCCTGGCCAATCCCACCGCGACCCTGCAGGTTCTCAATGCCCGCGACCTGATCGCCGGCATGAACGCCCAAAAGGCCATCCACAGCCGCCTGTTGACGGCGATCGGGGCCATTTCCCTGCTGGTGGGCGGAATCGGCGTGATGAACGTCATGCTGATGGGGGTGATGGAGCGGCGCCGCGAGATCGGCCTGCGCGCCGCCATCGGAGCGACTCCCGGCGATCTTGGGCTGATGTTCCTGGTCGAGGCGGCGACCCTGGCCTTCGTCGGCGGCCTGGTCGGCCTGCTGGCCGGGCTGGCGGCGGCCTTCCTTACCGCCAAGGCGTCGGGCTGGTCGTTCAGCGTGGCCTTGTGGGTCTTGCCGCTGGGGCCGGGCGTGGCGGCCCTGGTCGGCGTCGCCTTCGGCCTCTATCCGGCCATCAAGGCCTCCAGGCTCAACCCCATCGAGGCGCTGCGGGCGGACTAGAGCAAGATCACTTTAGATGGAATCGCCACCGGTGACGATCTTGCTCTAGATTAAAACGTTTAGCCTGATTCACGCCCCGGATCTCTCCGATCCAAGGCAATCAGGCTCTCGGGGCTGTGTTTCCCTCTCCTGCCGCGATGGAGAAGGACCCCGTCAGTCCTCTCCCGGCTCCGCCGCGCCCAGCAACAGCGCGTCGACGATCTTCATCGAATTGCCGCGCACCTGCTGTTCGATCTGGTCGGCGATGTCCGGATTGGCCTTGAGGAATTCGCGGGTATTGTCGCGGCCCTGGCCGATGCGCTGGCTGTTCCAGCTATACCAGGAGCCGGACTTTTCGATCACCCCGGCCTTGACGCCCAGGTCGATGATCTCGCCGAGCTTGGAGATTCCCTCGCCGTACATGATGTCGAACTCGACCTCGCGGAACGGCGGGGCGACCTTGTTCTTGACCACCTTGACGCGGGTGCTGTTGCCGACAATCTCGTCGCGCAGCTTGACCGAGCCGATGCGGCGGATGTCCAGGCGCACCGAGGCGTAGAACTTCAGGGCGTTGCCGCCGGTGGTCACCTCCGGGCTTCCGTAGGAGATACCGATCTTGTGGCGGATCTGGTTGATGAAGATGACCAGGGTCTGGGTCTTGGAAATCGAGGCGGTGAGCTTGCGCAGGGCCTGGCTCATCAACCGCGCCTGCAGGCCGGGCAGGCTGTCGCCCATCTCGCCCTCGATCTCGGCCCGGGGCGTCAAGGCGGCCACCGAATCGATCACGATCACATCCACCGCCCCGGAGCGCACCAGGGTGTCGGTGATCTCCAGCGCCTGCTCGCCGGTGTCCGGCTGGGAAACCAGAAGATCGTCCAGATCGACGCCCAGCTTGTGCGCGTAGGAAGGATCGAGGGCGTGTTCGGCGTCGATAAAGGCGGCGGTGCCGCCGGCCTTCTGGGCCTCGGCCACCACATGCAGGGCCAGGGTCGTCTTGCCCGAACTTTCCGGCCCGTAGATCTCCACCACCCGCCCCTTGGGCAGGCCCCCGATGCCCAGCGCGATATCCAGGCCGAGCGATCCGCTGTTGATCGATTCGATCTCGACGATCTTGCCCTTGTCGCCCAGCTTCATCACCGAGCCCTTGCCGAAGGCCCGGTCGATCTGGGTCAGCGCCGCCTCAAGGGCCCGCTGCTTGTCGCCCTCTTCTTTTCCCACCAGCCTCAACGCCATGTTGCTCATCTTCGATCTCCCCGTCCTATCCCATGATTCCGTCGGCAAAGCGCCTATCCGACGGTTTCGCACGCAAGGATTCCGCGCGACGCGATAGGCGTACCCTGTTTGTTCCATGTTCGCAAGATGTTCTTTTGGGGGGCGATATTGCACTTGCCAGGGCCTATCGCTCCGGGGGTTCGCTTAGGCGGTGTTTGCGTTAAGGAGGATGGGCATGCACCACGACCTCCTTTCCCAGATCGCGCCGCTGGTCTCCCAGTATGGCTATGCGGTGCTGTTCCCGATCGCCGTGGTCGAGGGGCCGGCGGTGACCATCGTGGCCGGGGCCCTCGTGGCGTCGGGCCAGTTCGACGGGCTCACGGTCTTCCTGATGCTGGTGGCGGCCGATCTGGTGGGGGATATTCTCTATTATTCGCTGGGGCGATGGGGCCACACGCCGTTTCTCGAACGGCTGGAGAAGCGCCTTGCCCTGACACCGGAGCGGTTCAAGCCGTGGGAAGACGGCTTTCGCCGACACGACTGGAAGTTCCTGCTGATCGGCAAGACCCAGCCGTTCGGGTCGATCATCCTCTATTTCGCCGGCGCGACAAAGATGTCGGTGAGCAAATACATGGCGTTGAACCTTCTCGCCACCGCCCCAAAGGTCCTGCTATTCGAAGGCATCGGCTTTACCCTAGGCGCGAGCATCGCCCGCTCGATGAAATATGTAGACTACGTAACATTTGCTCTGTTCGGAGTCGCGGCGGTGCTACTCTATTCCTATCATCGTATGAGGAAATACCTACAGAACGAAATATCGAAGGAAAAATCGCTCTGAGGCCGACGCGCGGCCAGCCTGGCCGGGTGGGTCTTCATCAGTCGCAACAGGCCGAAGTTCTGGCGCACCACTCCCCAGGGCGAAAGGACGCTGAGCGCGTCGCGCATCATGGCGATTTCGGACAGGAACCCCCGCCAGCGGCCGAACTTGCTGTATTTGCGCACGTTGAAGACGGCCGGCCAGGTGACCACGGCGACGCCGAG